>CAZUDJ010000009.1:0-11762 GCA_964618575.1 uncultured Gammaproteobacteria bacterium
TTTAGAAAAATAAATATATGAAAAAGAAAAAAACTATACTCCTTATACTAGATGGCTTTGGTCTGGGAAAAAAGACTAAAAAGAATCCTATTTTTGCTGCCTCAACGCCAGTGCTTGATTCTTTGTATAAGAAATTTCCTCATTCCAAATTAGCTGCAAGTGGTGAGGCGGTAGGCCTGCCTAAAAAAGTGATGGGAAACTCAGAAGTAGGTCATCTTAATATCGGTGCCGGTAGGTGCGTGGCACAAGACTTGGTAAAAATAAATAAAGCTTGTCGCGATGGCTCTTTAGCCAAGAATAAAATATTGCTCGAGGCAATGTCTAAAGCCAAGAAAAATAAAAGAAGTCTTCATTTTATAGGTCTAGTTTCAGACGCTGGAGTACATTCCCATATTAGTCACTTAGTAAAAATGTGTGAGATTGCAAATACGCAAGGGGTGGAAAATATATATGTACATGCCCTAACAGATGGTAGAGATACAGACCCACATAGTGGATATAAGTATATTAAAAATTTAGAAAAAAGTTTGAAACCTTTTAATGCCAGGGTAGTTAGTGTAATTGGGCGCTATTTTGCCATGGATCGTGATAAGCATTGGGAGAGAATTAAAAAAGCCTATGATCTTTTAGTACACGGCAAAGGTAAAAAATTTAAAAAAGCCAGCGAGGCAGTTTTAGATTCATACGCAAATGATGTAAGTGACGAGTTTGTAACCCCTAGAGTTATTACTAATGAGGGAGACTCGCTTGCGTCTAGAATTTCTAAAGATGATGTGGTGATTTGTTTTAATTTCCGCACAGAAAGGTTAAGACAACTTACCAGAGCCCTCTCTCAAGAAGATTTTCCTAGCTACAAGATGAATGTCTTAAAATTAAATTACTACACCCTTACTGAATATGGTGATTTTAAAAATGTAAAAGCAATATTTGTAAAAGAAAATGTTAATAAAAGCTTAGGTGAAATACTGGCTTTAAATAATTTAAAACAACTACGTATAGCTGAGACAGAGAAATACGCCCATGTTACTTATTTTTTCTCAGGCGGAAGAGATAAGCTTTTTAAAGGCGAAGAAAGGATTTTAATTAACTCTCCTCGAGTTGCTACCTACGATTTGCAGCCAGAGATGAGTGCGTATAAAATAAACAAGGCAGTAATTACGGAAATTAAAAAAAATAAGTTTGATTTTATTTGCTTAAATTTTGCCAATGGTGACATGGTGGGGCACACGGGAAATTTCAAAGCGATAGTTAAGGCCGTAGAAGTAATTGACGCTTGTCTAGGAGAAATTATAGAAACCGCCAAAGAAAATTATGATATTTTAGTCACAGCTGACCATGGTAATGCTGAGATAGCTTTAAATGAAGATGGCTCTATAAATACGGCTCATTCTCTAAATCCAGTTCCTCTTATCTTAGTATCAGAAGATTACAAAAACATTAAAGACGGAGCTCTTTGTGACATTGCTCCCACTATACTAAAGATCATGGGGATGCAAAAACCAAAGGAGATGACAGGAAAAGCCTTGATATAAGATTACTTTTTCAAATAAAGCTCAAATAATAAAAATAAGCTCAAATATTTAGAGCTTATTTTTTTATTTATGTTTATTGTAAATTACTCAACTATAATTGGAAAGCTAGCAGTTTGGCCATAGGCAAGCGGGGCTTGCTTGCAGTACTCGGCAATATTTTTTTTATAGTAAGCTGGCTTACTTTCTTGAATTTTACCAATTATATAATATGTTAAAGCCATAACTAGGGAGGCGGAGAACTTCTTTGGCATTTTAATTTGGAAGCGATGATCTTTTAATCCAAAGTATTTATTTTCACCCAAACTAATTACCAACTCATCCTTAGAGGGCATTACAAATTTAGCATGTCTCGCTTCACCAAAACTAAACGACCGAATTGAGACATGGTGGCCAAATAACTCATGCTTCTTAATATCTAACATGGGAGTGATGTCAACAAACTCATCAGGTAAAATAAAGCTATAAGCCCTGTAGTCTTTAAAATTATTAGGAAGTTTCACGCTTTTTACAAATTTTTCTATTAATTTAGGATCTTCTTTGGTTTTAGAAAGTATCATCCCTAGGTAAGTAGAGATATTGTAAGTTTGGGGCTCTGGTATTTTTTCGTACACTATGGTTTCATCAGCCAGCTTAGCGGCTGTAGAATTAGGGCTACAGGTCATAAGGATAGTGTTTAATTTATGCTTCTTTGCTTCTTTAACTTCCCAAACTGCATCTTTTTCACCAGAGGCAGAGATAATCACCACATCCTTTATTAGAGCTTTTGAAATTAAGTTTTTTGCACTTTTAAGTTTTTCCTTAAAATCACTTTCACTGGCAAATAAAGCTATTTGGTCTTTGAAAATAATTTTCCCGGTATTATAGGCATTGCCACTGCCAACAACTATTTTTAAACTATCGTCGAGTTTTAAAAATTTAGGAACTGGATTTTTTTGAAAAAACTTCAGGGCGGCAACAAGGCTTTCGTTAAGACTAGCTAAGTTTTTTATGTTCATATTTTTACTTTATTTTATTATACTTTCTATTATAATTTATCTTGATATTTATTTCAATTTGAGTTACAGTTTGACTGTACTCAAGTAAGGGTATTTAATTTTTATTTTTCTTAAATTAATAATAATTTTTTATGTCTGGACACTCAAAATGGGCTACCACACATCGTCAAAAGGCGGTAACTGATGCTAAGCGAGGAGCCATTTTTACCAAGCTTGCCAATATAATAACAATCGCTGCTAAAAAGGGTGGAGACCCAGAAGCAAACGCGAGCCTTCGCAGTGCCATCGATCAAGCCAGAGCCTCTAATATGCCCAAAGATAATATTGAAAGAGCGATAAAGCGAGGTACGGGTGAATTAGCCGGCGACTCTATTGAGGAGCTGTACTATGAGGGTGTTATTCCACCAGCTATACAAGTGGTGGTAAAGTGCTTAACTGATAATAAAAATAGAAGCGGTGCTGCAGTTAGGCATTTATTTACCAAAATTGGTGGTGCTTTTGCTTCAGTGCTTTGGAACTTCGATCAGCTAGGAGTTATAAGTATCTCCCATGAAGAGATTAAAGCCAAGCAGATAAATTATGAAGAGCTTGAGCTAGAACTTATAGACAAAGAAGTTAAAGACTTTGTAAAAGAGGATGATGGAATAGTAATATATACAGAGATAGCAGACTTACAAAGAATTAGAGATTTTTTAGAAAAAGAAAAAGATATAAAAGTAGAAAGAGCGGAGCTAGATTATGTTGCTAAAGAGAAAATTGAAATAGAGCCTCAAGATAGAGCAAAATTAGATAAATTCATGGAAGAGCTTGAGGACAACGAGGATGTAAATGATTTCTATACAAATTTCAATTAAAAAAAATGGCAAAAATTATTTTAGGAATAGATCCTGGAATCGCAGATACTGGCTACGGAGTGATTGCAGCAGAGGGAACTAGCTTAACTTGCCTTGCCTACGGTAGTATCAAAACGCCAGCGGGACAAGACCTGTCTTTGCGACTAAACACCTTATTTGAAGAATTAAATAAAATTATAAAAAAATACAAACCTGATAAAGCAGCAATAGAAGAATTATTTTTTAACAAGAATGTAAAGACTGCCCTTATAGTTGGACAGGCAAGAGGAGTATCTATTTTAGCCTTAGTAAAAAATAACTTAAGTATTAGTGAGTACACACCATCTCAAGTAAAGACCAGTGTCACTGCCTACGGCAAAGCTGACAAAAGACAAGTTCAAAAAATGGTAAAATTAATTCTAAAGCTTGACAAATTACCCCAGCCAGACGATGCTGCTGATGCTTTAGCAGTAGCTATCTGCGCTTTAAATAATAAATTATGAAAACAAATAAAAAGTTAAAAATAGTACACATCGCTTCCGAGGTTGCGCCTTATTCAAAAACTGGCGGACTGGGTGATGTGACGCGTAGCTTGCCCAAGGCTCTTAAAAGACTAGGACATGATGTTTTTATTATCACCCCCTTTTATGGCCGTGTGATAGATAAAAAGAAATGGGGCCTAAAGTTAATAATGGAAAATGTTAATTTACGTTTAAATAGTCAAGAGAGTGTGGTGGTAAATTATTGGGAAGGTGTTCACATGGAAGGCCTGCCAATATATTTCATTGAAAATAAAACTTATTTTTCTAATCGTAAAAGCATATACTCTGCGAGCAATAACAATGCCCGTTTTTTAATTTTCAATGTGGCTGCTTTAAAATTACTAAGTTTGCTTAAAAAGTCGGTAGACGTAATCCACTGTCACGATTGGCAAACTGGCCTTATCCCTTATTATCTAAAAACAGATTTTCGTTACTCAAAAACTTTAAAAAAAGCCAAGACAGTCTTTACTATCCATAACCTTATTTTCCAATTTGGACACAATTGGTGGGAGGTGGCGCCAGAGAATAAAGATTATGGCAGAAGTCGTATTCCTCACTTAAATGATCCCAGCTTAGAAAATATTAATTTTGCCAAGCGAGCAATTTTATCAGCTGATATTATAAATACTGTAAGTGAACAATATCGCCAAGAGATAATGACGAAGAGGTTTGGCCAGGACTTAAATCAAATTCTTAAAAACAGGGCCTCGAGGCTGTATGGGATTATAAATGGAATCGACTACAATACCTACAACCCTGATAAAGACGAAGATATTTATAAGACCTATAACCACGAATCAGTTGATAACAAGCAAGATAATAAAAAATATCTACAAGGCAAGATTGGTCTTATTCAAGATAGTAAAACCCCATTGTTATGTACCACCTCTAGAGTTACCTTTCAAAAAGGCTTTAATTTAATTCTTAAAGTAATAGAGCCCCTTTTGAAGATGGATGTACAACTAGTCTTTATGGGTGATGGCAGTGAAGAATATATTAAGCCGATTAAAAAACTGCAAAAGAAATATCAAGGAAAGATAGTTTGGTTGCCCTTTAATCAAAAAATGGAAACACTGGTCTATGCAGCTAGTGACTTATTTTTATTACCCTCAAATCATGAGCCTTGTGGCATTAATCAATTAATCGCCATGCGCTATGGTTGCATTCCGGTGGTACGAGAAGTCGGAGGGCTGTATGACACAGTGGAAAATTTTAGCCCTAGTGACAAACAAGGCAGTGGTTTTACCTTCTCCTCTGAAGATGCTCTAATGTTTTATGCTGCTGTAATTAGGGCTTTAGAAAATTACAAACATAGCAGAGTGTGGCGCAGTTTAGTTAAAAAAGTTATGCAAAAATCAAATAGCTGGGAAATTCCAGCTAATAAGTATGTGGAACTTTATTTAAAAGTTATTTCAAATAAATAAAATTATGCTTTGGATAAATTTATTACATTTTTATCAGCCCGCCAATACCGAATATTTTTATATTGTAGAAGCTTTAGATAGAAGTTACTCTCGCCTTTTAAGACTAATGGAAAGAAATCCTAATTTAAAGATGACTTGGAATATCTCCGGCTGTCTACTGGAAAGACTGCAGGAGAGCAAGGAGGGCCTAGATTTTATCTATCGCCTAAAAAAGATAATTGCCCGTGGTCAGGTAGAGATAACATCTACCGCTGCCTATCACGGTTTTTTACCTCTATTACCTAAAAGCGAAGTTATCAAACAAATTGAAGAGAACGAAAAGATATTAAGAGATATTTTGGGAACATATAATAAACCGACAGGATTTTTTCTACCAGAGATGGGTTACTCACCCCAGCTTGCAAAAATAATATATGATTTAGGTTATAAATGGATAATGGTAGACGAGGTGGCTGCCTCAAGAGAGAAGACTGATAAAAAAGAT
The DNA here is from genome assembly GCA_964618575.1 of uncultured Gammaproteobacteria bacterium. Classification (GTDB taxonomy): domain Bacteria; phylum Patescibacteriota; class Patescibacteriia; order Patescibacteriales; family UBA12465; genus UBA12465. The sequence continues at coordinate 5,811 of CAZUDJ010000009.1, forward strand.
GCTCTTTATATAGATAAGAATAGTAATTTAAAAGTACTGCTACGTAACCGGGCTGTTTCAAATTCATATCCACCACTTAGCCTTAAGTCAGAGCTAGAAAAAGATGAAGAGGCAATAATCATAAGTGCAACTGACGCTGAGTTATATGGCTTAAGACACGAAGATCCTAGTGGCGAGATGGAAAGTATTGTTAAAAATAAAAAAATAAAAACAGCAACAGTTTCCGAATTTATAAAAGAAAGAGAAGAAAATAAAATCAAAATAGAAGAGTTAGAGCTAGCCTCCTGTTCTTGGGAAACACAAGTAGATGAGCTAGGAAGTAAGCAGGTTTTTGCTCTTTGGAATAATGAAGATAATGAAATTCACCAAGAGTTATGGAAGCTAGCAAACCTGGCCATGAGTCTTGATAAGGAATTTAGTCAAGATAAGAACTATAAATGGTATCGTTGGCATTTGGTTCGCGGTATTGCTAGTTGTACTTTCTGGTGGGCCAGTGCTCATGATTTTAGAGCTGTTTTTGGACCAAAGGCTTGGAGTCCTGATACAATAGAGCGAGGCTTAGATGATATGATAAGGTCAATTAGATCACTTGATAGTATAGAGAGTAAAAAATATAAATTAGAAGCTGAAAATTATTATTTAAAAATTAAGAAATTGATTTGGGAAGACCATTGGACTAAACATTGGCATAGATAATTTTTTATCTCCCCGATTGGTTACATTTTGAGTTATGAACAAGATACTAGATTTGTTTTCGCAGGAGTATGTGCTTGCATTGTTTAAAAAAGAGTTGCTGCCGCTTTACAAAGAGTATGAAGATATCTCAGAGGTGGTCATAAAGCCTTATAAAAAAATGATTTGGACCACAACCTATCATGTGGTGGTTAGTTTTAAGACTACTTTTGTAAAAAAAGATAAAAGTACAGAAAAAGTTTTAATTGTTTGCTCTGCTCACAGCAGCGAAGAAAGAGAGAATGTTTTTAAAGCTATGAGTTATTTGTGGGAGCGCAAATTCAACGAAGACTATATTGATATCCCTCGTCCTCTTTTTTATTCAGAGCATTTTCGCGGAACTTTCTATGAGGGTGTTAAGGGGGAAAACTTAATGTATTATATTAAGAATAAAGATAAAGTAGAAACGGAATCCATGGTACTGCTTTCGGCTGCCATGTTTGCTAAATTGCATAAAATGGAGGTTGGCCCTGAGGCAAATTTTAATCCTCGAAATTCTCGCATCAGAACAGTGGTCCCTGGAGTAGATAATATTTTAAAGGAAATGTCAGCTCGTTATTTAGGGGAGTTTGATAAAAGTTTAAAATCAATTTATGAGCTACTAGTTAGCAGCGAAGAAAGATTCTTAAATTCTGGAAATTTTGAACTATGTTTAATTCATGGTGACGCTCATACAGAAAATGTTATTCATAGTGGTCCTGGTCGTATTGGTTTAATAGATTTTACAGACTTTTGTCTAGGTGATCCAGTCCGTGACGTGGCTACTTTTATGCAACAATCAGAGTACAAGATAAGGGCTCGTTATGGAGATGCGAATTTTGCTCAAGAGATGAGTGTACTATTTTTCAAAAAATATTTAGAGCACAGTGGTATGGAGGATACTCTCTATCTGCGAGAGAGAATGACTCTTTACTACAATTGGACAGCCATTAGAACTGCGGTTTACCTATTTTTAAAGCATGACAATAACCCCGCCGGAGCTAAGATACTTCTTGAGCAAGCTAAAGAAAGTTTGCAGCTTTAGTGATCTCATTTACTTAAAATCAGGTCCTTATAATTGAGCTGTGCTATAATATAGATGAAATAAATACTATATGGGACGAAGAAAAAAAACAAAAGATTATAATTATTTTTTAAGCTTACCCAGCTTTAACCTTAATTCGCGCGCCAAGCGTAGTATTTGGATTGTGGTCTTGCTAGTTTTAGGCATAGTTAGTCTTTTGGGACTGTTTAATTTATCAGGAAATCTTGGTGAGTTTCTTTCTAAGTGGCTAGCCCTTATTTTTGGCTACGGCAAGATCTTGGTACCAATTTTAATACTTTACTTTACCTTTTTGTTAATCAGGCAAGAGAAGAGGGAGTTAAAGTTCAGTGACTATTTAGGTTTTTTCTTATTTTTCTTATCCTATCAAACTCTATTTCATTATTTTTATTCCTCAGATACCTGGCTTGAGTTAGCTAAGGCTGGTACGGCAGGTGGTTACGTTGGCTACTACACTAGCACAGCCTTTTTTTATGTTTTTGGCTTTTGGGGCGGAACAGTGGTCCTACTCGCCTTACTCTTAATTGCGGCGGTCTTAATTTTCAACACCTCACTTAGTCAAATAATAGGCAAGGAAAGTTTTTTATTTAAATTTTTTAGACCTTTTGCTTTATTTTTTAGAGAGTTATTTAGTGGCAATGGTAAAGAGGGGGGTGGTATTGATACAAGCACAGAGAGTGATGAGAAAGATAGCCTTATTGCTGAGGCAAGAGATAGCGTTTTAAGTTCTTGGCAAGAAAGCAGTATTTCTCCAGCAGACCATGAAGTAGAAACACCAAATTTAGCTCGTCAAAAAGCAAAAGCTAAAACACCGAGTCAAGAAAAGATTGTCTGGCCTAGACATTCTATTAAAATAGATTTGCCTATAGAGCTTTTAAATAATAAGTTTACTAAAGCTATTGGCGGAGACACTGATTTAAATGGTAAAAAAATTCAAAGTACTTTAGATAAATTTGGTATAGAGGTGGAAATGGGAGAAACAAAGGTTGGTCCCACTGTCACCCAATACACCTTTAGACCAGCGGAGGGAGTGAAGTTGTCCCGCATTACAACTTTAAGCAATGACTTGTCTTTGGCTTTAGCCGCTCACCCAATTAGAATAGAAGCTCCTATACCCGGCAAATCTCTAGTCGGAGTAGAAGTGCCAAATCGAGCTAAAGCGATAGTTGGGCTAAGAGGAATTTTAGAAGACGATGCTTTTATAAAAAGAAAAAATAATCTACATATTGTACTGGGCAAAGATGTGGCCGGTTCTTCTTGGCTCTATGACCTTAGCCGTATGCCTCACTTATTGGTAGCCGGTGCTACTAACTCAGGTAAGTCAGTTTGTTTAAATGCAATTATTGTAAGCTTATTATATCAAAATAATCCCGATGATTTACGTTTTATTATGGTTGATCCTAAGCGAGTTGAGTTGCCTGTTTATAACGGTATTCCGCATTTACTTTGTCCAGTTATTACTGAAGTATCTAAAACAATCAATTCTCTTAAATGGTGCCTCAACGAGATGGACAGGAGATATGACTTGCTCAATAAGACGAAGAAGAAAAATATCCAATCTTACAACAAAGTTTCAAAAGATAAGCTGCCTTACATAGTTTTTATAATAGATGAGTTGGCTGACTTTATGATGACCGCTGGCAAAGAAATGGAGGCCGCTATTATTCGCTTAGCCCAGATGTCAAGAGCAATAGGTATTCACCTTATTTTAGCAACACAAAGGCCCAGTGTAGATGTTATAACCGGTCTTATTAAAGCAAACATACCTTCTCGTATTGCCTTTTCAGTAGCCTCGCTTGTTGATTCCAAAACTATTTTAGATGCTTCCGGGGCAGAAAAACTTTTAGGGCAAGGAGATATGTTGTTTTCCACCGCTGAAATATCTAAGCCCAAAAGAATTCAGGGCGCTTACTTAAGTGACGAGGAGATAAATGATGTGGTAAATTATATTAAAGAGAAGAGCGGTGAGGCAAATTATTTAGAAGGAATAACTGATAGACAAAAAGTTAGTGGTATTGCTGGTGTTGGCCTAGATGGTAATAGGGGCGATGAGGATGAGTTACTTGAAGAAGCTAAAGAATTGATTGTTAAAGCTGGTAAAGCTTCAACCTCAATGCTACAAAGACGTCTCTCAATTGGTTATGGCAGAGCAGCTAAAATTTTAGACATGCTAGAGGAGCAAAATATTATTGGTCCCTCAAATGGGCCTAAGCCGCGCGAGGTTATGATAAGCGAGGCTGATTTAGATTCTCAAAGTGGTATGACTTTTGCCACCACCCACAAACGTTCTGAGCACAGCGCTCCGGAAAACTATTTCAATAGTGAAGATGAGGGTGACGATGGTAGTTTAGACTTTAGTGGCGATGCTTCCCCAGAGGAGGATGTAAGCGCCCACGAAGAGGAGGAAGAGATCCAAGAAGATTTAGTTGATGATCAAATAGATGCTAGTTTAGAAATTAGCGAGCATGACGCTGAAGAAGCAATAGAAGATGAGAATGAAATTTTAGAAGATATAAGAAGTAAGGATAAGGAAGAGGAAGAGGAAGAAGAAGAGAAATCTAAGTTAGCGCATAACCCCTTAGACGACGATGATGAAATGTTTTTCTCTAAATAGTTTCAGCCTCTAAAGATTAAACTAACCTCCTTTAAGTTTAAATATATATAATCAATTTCCTCTATGATGGAATTATTTAAAAAAATAATACCAAAAAAACTTTTTACTTGGCTGGCCCCCACTTATCATTTTATATTGAGTTTTTTTGCAACCGTTCTTTTTAAATTTCCTAGTAGAAAAATTATAGTAATAGGAGTAACGGGAACAGCTGGCAAGACGTCTAGTTCTTATATGATATATAAGATGCTCCAAGAGGCTGGTTATAAAACTGGTTTAACTTCTACAGCTGTGTTTGCCAATGGCGACGAAGAGAGATTAAATGATAAAAAAATGACCATGCCTGGTCGCTTATTTATCCAAAGGTCTTTAAGAGACATGATAAAAAATAATTGTGTCTACGCAGTTATAGAAACCACCTCTGAAGGAATAAAGCAATTTAGGCATCGTTTTATTAACTACGATGTAATTTTATTTACCAATCTTTATCCGGAACATATCGAGTCCCATGGTAGTTTTAAAAATTATAAACAAGCTAAAGGAAAGCTATTTGCTCATTTAGGAAGATACAAGAATAAATATGTTGATTCCAATAATAGGGTTTGTAAGGTAAAAAGTGGTATAAAAAAAATTGAGTACAAGAGAGTATTAAAGACTATAATTGTAAACGGTGATGATAAAGAGGCTGATTATTTTTTAAATTTTTGGAGTGAAGCAAAAATAATCTACTCCCTTGACCCGAATTTTAACTCCCAAGTTCTAGAAAATAAAATTAGCACAGAAGCTAGTGTTAAGGACTTAAGGGTTTTACGAGCCGAGCTTATCTCTGTCTCAAAAGAAGGTTTAGAGCTTAGTGTTTGTGGCAACAATTTAAAGGTGCCTCTTTTGGGTGCTTTTAATGCAAAAAATATTTTAGCCGCCTACGCTCTTGGCCTGAGTCAAGAAATAGAAGCAGAGGAGATAAAAACTGGCCTTGAGGCTGTTAGTAGCCTGGCCGGAAAAATGGAGATAATTCCTGAGGCTAAGGATTTTATTGCCATGGTGGATTATTCTTTTGAGCCTGAGGCGCTAAAGAACCTATATAAAACTATAGAACTTTTCTCCTATAACAAGCTTATCCACGTCTTAGGGTCAACCGGAGGAGGAAGAGATAAGACAAGAAGAGATAAATTAGGAAAGCTAGCTGGTAAAACCGCTGATATTGTAATTGTTACCAACGAAGACCCCTATGATGAAGATCCACAGCATATTATAAATGAGGTAGCAAGTGGAGCAATAGGAGCCGGAAAAGTTGTTGATAAGGATTTATTTCTAATATTAGATAGAAGAACTGCTCTTGCAAAGGCGGTTAATTTAGCTAAAGCTGGCGATTTTGTACTAGCAACAGGAAAAGGAGCGGAACAATATATCTGTGTTGCTAAGGGCAAGAAAATAGCGTGGGATGACAGAGTAGAGCTTAAGAAAGCAATTGTGGATAATCTGTGAGTTGACAGATAATATTTTTTATTATATTCTAATAAATACGCTTACACTTTTTTAATTGTAAAAAGTGATTTATAAAAAAAAT
>CAZUDJ010000010.1:0-11601 GCA_964618575.1 uncultured Gammaproteobacteria bacterium
AGAAGAAATTATAAATATTAAATCCTTCAGCTATTGTTGCTAGGTAGTTCTTAATTTATTTAAACCTTAAACTAAAAAAAATAAAATTATTTGATTTTTCCAATATTTAAGCCTATAATTTTAATATAATTAAGATAAATTAAAATTATGTCTTTTGAAAAAAATATGGAAGTACCAACAAAAGAAAAAACTGAAGGCGCTAAAGTAGAAAACAATGTTTCGGCTAATTTAGCCAAGGAGTACAGTCAAGTAAAAGAAGGGCTTGATGCTAAGATAAGTCCTAATCAAAAAAATGAAGAGGCACGTGATCTTGAGGCAGATATAAGGCACTACAGAGAACAGATTAAAATTGCCGAAACTAAAGATGAAAATGGTCGCTACAATGAAAAGATGGTTTTAGAAAATGAGGCTAAGCTAAGACAGGCAGAAAAGGAGCTAGGCGCGCAAAGACAAAAAGAAGAAGATGCTTTTGAAATTCAAGCTGAGCGTGAAAAAATTAAACAATACCGAGAAAATATTAAAACAGGTGAGTCAAAAGATGAGCATGGTCGCTACGATGAAAAGATAGTTTTAGAAAATGAAGCCAAGTTAAAAGAGGCTGAGAAAAAAATTAATAAGCTACAAGGTCATAAAGAGGCGTTTCCTAAAAATGAAAGTAGCTCCCGTGAAAGCAAGGAAATATCAAGCGAAAGAAATGAAGAAGAGCAATACGAAACCTATAATGAAGCTACTAGTGAGATTATAAGCCAGGACAGCGCACCTAAAGAAGAGAAAAAAAGTTTCTGGAAAAGTCTATTTACCGCTCTTAGAAAATAAAACACAAAAAACAGTTCAAATATGAGCTGTTTTTTTATAATGAAAGCTAAAAAAATGAATAGTAAGATTTGATGCTTTGCTTATAATTAGTTAAAATATAACTATAATTAATAAATAATTTATTAACTTAGAAACACGCACTAACGAAAAAAAGGAGGAGGTAGAGATGAATGTAAGATTTGAAAAAAGACTTTGGAAGCTGGAGATGAAACCTTGGGTTTTTAAACGTCTCCAAGAAAGACACCCCAACCTTATGGTTAACATAGAAGAGCTTAGTCTCTGTAGAGGTGCTGAAAGAAGAAGACTTCCAATAAAAGAACTGCACGTTCAATGAGTGAGTTTAGCAAAAGGCTAAAGTAATCAGGTGGGTAGGCCTAAAAACTACCCACCTTTTAAATTGATGATAAAAAACAGTTCAAATGAACTGTTTTTTATTTCTGAGCCGTTGACCGGGATTGAACCGGTGACCTTCTCCTTACCATGGAGATGCTCTACCAGCTGAGCTACAACGGCCTAAGTTGTTAACAAGTTTGCTATAAATTAGCAATCTCCTCCTCTCTTTCTTTTAATTTTTGATTATCAGGGTTAACCACTGATAAACGTTTCAAGTACTCACTGGCTAAAGCCTTGTTCTTTTTTATTATACTTAGATTTAAAATTAAATCAAGAAAGCGTGGATTATTCGGTTCTATCTCAAGTGCATCTAAAATATTTTGATATGCAGCCTCAATATTACCGGCTTTTTCCTCTAGGCCGGCTAAGGAGAAATAAACATCTTGAGGTTTAATACTGATCTCACTTAGATCTCTTTGCTTAGTTCTTTTGCTAAGCTTTAAAACATACTCATAGGTCTGTCTTGACTCGGGATACTTTCTTAGCTCTTCATAAACTTCTCCTAGCTTAAAAAATGCCATAGCATTTCTTTGTTCAAAAGAAATTATTTCGACTAGCTTCTTCTCTGCCTCTACATAATCCTCTAACTTTATGGCCTTATCAGCTGCCAGTATTAAACTTTTCATTAGCTTTTCTTTCTTATGATGAGGCAACTGGGCTGATACTTTGTGACCCAATTTAACCTTTTTTAAATTATCACTAGCTTTTTCTAAAAGAGTAGAAAGATATTTATTTAATGATAAAAATGACTTAGCAATAGTTCCGCTCCAATTAGAAATATCTCTCTCTATCCTATTTTTAATAATTGAATCCTTAAATTTAGCTTCCTTTTCTTTAGGAATATTTTCCACATCTAAAATAGCTAAAGCGGGAAATTTTTTTACAATTATCGCTAAAGCTATTATTAGAGAAAGAAATATTAAAATTAGGGAAATTATACTTATCATTATAAAGAATTAAGATTTAAGTAAGGAATTGAGTGATTCAAATTTTAAACTAGCACCGCCAACCAATAGACCCGCAATATTTTTTTGCTTTAAAATTGAATTTGCGTTTTCTAAATTAACGCTACCACCGTAAATAGTTTTAAATTTTTTTGCGCAAACCTTTTCAGCTACAGTCTCAATATAATCTAAAGCTTTACTCAGCTCCTCAGGAGCCATCGATTTTCCACTACCGATTGCCCAAACTGGCTCGTAGGCAATAATTAAGTCGTTCTTTTTAATTTTTAGACCACTAAGTGCCCGTCTAATCTGAGCAGCTAAAACTGGGCGCGCTCGACCAGCTCTTCTTTCTATTACATTTTCACCTACACATAAGATTACTTTAAGTCCGGCCTCTATTGCCAACTGTACCTTAGCTTTAATCGTCGCCTTGTCTTCTTTTAAAATAGATCTTCTTTCGCTATGACCAATAATAACATATTCTACTCCAATTTCTTTTAAATTTAAAGCTGACACCTCTCCGGTTAGGGCACCTCTTTTTTCCCGAGCACAATTTTGCGCCCCTAACTTAATATTTGTTTTAGCGAGCAACTTCGCGGCTGACTCTAAAGCTACAAATTCAGGACAGATAATTAAATTATGATAGCGCGAGTTAGCCTTGACTAATTGCTCTACCAGGGCCAAGCTTTCAGCTACGCTTAATTGCATTTTCCAGTTAGCAATAATTAATTTTTTCATATATAAATGAATAATATTTAAATTAAAATCTAGGCCCCATCTCTGTTACTAAAAAATATAAAACTATTTATATCTTGGTTTCTATAATACTATTTTCTCGCTTCCCTGGCCCAGGCAATAGTCTTGGCAATACCTGTCTCAAGATCATATTCTGGCTCCCAATCTAAAACAGCTTGAGCGCGCGCACGACTAAGACAACTTCTTTTTTGCTCACCTAGTTTAGCTTCAACAACTTTTATTTCAATCTTTTCTCCAAGCGCAAGTTCAATTTTATCTATGACGCTAAGAAGGTTTGTTTCTTTGCCATAGGAAATGTTGATTTCGCCTCTACAATCTATACTTTTTGCTTTAATTAAAGCTGAGACCACGTCTAGTACAAAAACAAAATCTCTCGTTTGAGTGCCATCACCATACATGAGACTAGGCTTCTTGGCTATAGCATTGTCTACAAAGATCGCAATTACACCGGCCTCCCCACCTTTAAATTGGCGCGGACCATAGACATTGGCAAAGCGAAGTATGGTGTAGTTTAAGCCATAGACTTGATAATAGAAATTTAAATACTTTTCAAGCGCTAACTTATTTATGCCATAGGGAGATAAAGGATAAGTAGGGGTGTATTCGGTGCTAGGAATCTCTTCACTTTCCCCATATATAGCGCCGCCCGTAGAGGCAAAAATTATTTTCGATACCTTAAACTTACGACAGCACTCTAAAACATTAAGACCTCCTAAGACATTAATTTTATTATCATAAACTGGGTCGGCTACTGAGTGCCTAACATCAATTTGTGCGGCCAAATGATAGACATAGTCAAACTTTTCTTTAGCAAATATTTTGCTTAGTTTGTTACTGCAAATATCAATTTTATAAAACTTTGCCTTAGGGTTAAGGTAGTTTTTTTTACCCGACGATAAGTTGTCTACGACGACAAGATCATGGCCTAAAGCTACTAAAGAGTCCACTAAATTTGAACCAATAAAGCCGGCGCCGCCTGTCACTAATATTTTTTTCATATAAGATAATCATAGCATTATTCATATTTTAAAAAAAGTCCTGTTTAGGAGACATTGGTCTAGCTTGCCTTTCTTGTCTTTTTTTGTTAAAATCTTAGAAGAATAAAGTATTAATATACAAAAATACTACTTAAATATAATCAACAAAAAACCTGTTTTCGGGAATTTTATTTTTTTTATGACTAAGAATACACAATCAAAAAATGAATATGGCGCAGACCAGATTACCGTCTTAGAGGGTCTTGATCCAGTTAGAAAAAGGCCAGGCATGTATATTGGCTCCACCTCTGCCACTGGATTACATCACCTTGTATGGGAGGTAGTGGACAACTCTATAGACGAAGCTATGGCTGGTTATGCAGATGAAATAAGCGTCACCTTGTTAGCTGATGGTATGATTAAGGTAGAGGATAATGGTCGTGGTATCCCGGTTGAAAAACACAAAACAACCGGAATCTCTGCCCTTGAGACAGTTTTAACTAAGCTTCATGCCGGAGGTAAATTTGGTGGTGGTGGCTACAAGGTATCCGGTGGTTTACATGGCGTGGGTGTTTCTGTGGTTAATGCTTTGAGTGAATACCTAAAGGCAGAGATAAGAAGAGACGGTAAACTTTGGGAACAAGAATATAGGACTGGTGCACCGGTTAAGGCGGCCAAAGTTGTTGGTAAAAGCACAACAACAGGAACTACCATCACTTTTAAACCAGACTCTACTATTTTTACTGAACTTGAGTTCTCGTGGGGAAAAATTCTAGACCGCCTTAGACAACAATCCTACCTTACCAAAGGTATTACTTTAAATATTATAGACGAGCGTAAAGATCATCGTCCTAAAAAATATAAATTTTATTTTGAAGGCGGAATTAAATCCTATATCAAATCCCTACACCGGGCTAAGAATGTAAAAAATGATACTATCTTTTATATTGACAAGGAGGTCGAAGGAAATAAAATAGAAGTTGCCCTTCAGTATAATGATGAATTTAACGAAACAGTTCTCGCTTTTGCCAATAATATCTACAACCCAGAAGGTGGAACTCACTTAGTTGGCTTTAAGAGTGCTCTTACTAGAACCTTAAATGCCTACGGACGTAGCAAAAATTTAATTAAAGAAAAGGATGAAAATTTAGCTGGTGAAGATGTGCGGGAAGGTCTAACCGCTATTATCAGCGTGAAGTTAAGCGATCCCCAGTTTGAGGGTCAAACCAAAGGAAAGCTGGGCAACGCTGAGATTAAAACTTATGTAGAAACTATTTTAGGCGAACATTTAAGTACCTACCTAGAAGAGCATCCCAAGGAAGCCGAGTCAATTATTGGAAAATGCATTCTCTCTTCTCAAGCGAGATTAGCTGCTAGAAGTGCGAGAGCTACTATTTTACGAAAGGGTGCCCTAGAAGGATTAACTCTACCAGGAAAATTAGCAGACTGCTCTTCTCGTAAAGCAGAAGAGTCAGAAATATATATAGTTGAGGGTGATTCAGCTGGCGGTAGTGCTAAACAAGGAAGAAATAGAAGATTTCAAGCTATCCTGCCTTTAAGAGGAAAAATATTAAATGTAGAAAGAGCTCGTTTAGATAAAATATTAGCTAACAACGAGGTGAAGAATATGGTTGTTGCTTTTGGCACTAACATAGGTGATCAATTTGATATTTCTAAACTACGTTATCACCGTATCATCATCATGACCGATGCTGACGTTGATGGTTCTCATATTAGAACGCTTCTTTTGACACTATTTTTTAGACACTTCCCTGATCTTGTAACTGGTGGCTATATTTATATAGCTCAGCCACCTTTGTACCAGATAAGAAAAGGAACTAAAACAAAATACGCTTATAGTGAAGAAGAGAAGGTAGAGATAATTAAAGAATTTGGCGGCGTCCCTGAGGAAGAAGAAGTGTTAGAAAGCAACGACACTGAAGAGGAGATGGAAGAAAAACAAAAAGAAGAAGAGTCTAAGGATGATGGCACTAAGAAAAATGTTAAGCTCCACATTCAAAGATATAAAGGTCTAGGTGAAATGAACCCTGAGCAGCTTTGGGAAACTACTATGAATCCTGAAACTAGAATTCTAAAACAAGTCACTGTCGATGATGCTGCTCGAGCCGACCAAATATTTGACATGTTAATGGGCAGTGATGTTGCACCGCGCAAGCACTTTATCCAAACCCATGCTAAAAAAGTACGTAACTTAGATATTTAAATAAAAACATATGTATATCTATTTAATAGTCCCTGTAGTTGCTTTTATATTTGCTCAAGGACTAAAAATAATATTGCGTGCTTTTGAAAGAAAAATAACCTGGCATGATGCTTTTGCTTACTCTGATATGCCCTCTGGTCATACTGCTGTTGTAACTGCTATCACCACTATTATCGGACTAACTGAAGGAACCGCCTCTCCCATGTTTGCTATTTCCTTTGTCTTTGCAAGTATAGTTGTAGCTGATGCAATTGGTCTTAGAAATTATCTTGGCCTGCAAGGCAAAACCATAAATGTCTTAGTTCAAGATTTAGATGAAGATGACTTTCTTGACGACGACTACCCCGAACAACTTGAAAAAATCGGACACACTCCAGTTCAAGTTTTAGTGGGAGCAATTATCGGTATTATAATTAGTCTAGCTTTTTTCTATTTTTATAATTAAGCCATCCTCTAGATTTAGATAATTAAAAGCCCTAGTATTTCTATACTAGGGCTATTTTATTTCTACTTTTAGGCTAGAGCAGCACTTTAAGAATATTTCTGTCTTTTTTTAAGACATAGCGCTTAAAGCCTCCTAATTTAGACACCATAATAGATAATCTTCTCCTGGGTAAACCCCATTGATGAAGGTATCTGTTTGGTTTTGTCCAGGCGGCTAGTAAAATCTTTTTCACTTCCTCCTCTTTGATCAAATCTTCTTTTGCCACCTCAAGTCCCATTACTTCATTTAAACGAGCAATAGTTTCATACTCTTTTTTTTCCATTACGACTCTTTCTTCCATACTATTTATTTTTAAAGGTTCTTGATTGTTTTTATTACCCTCATGTAATAAAAACCTAATATATCTTAAAATGTTACTTATTTTACAAGCAAAGTCTCTCCTGAGAAAAAATCACGCTTTGTCTCATAATGTCCTAAAATATCAAGCACAGTAGGCGCAATATCTGATAAGCTACCGATTATAGGTAAAAGGCTTAAATCACCATCGGGAGCATCCTGATGACTAATTGAGCGACCTTTGAAGTCATTGCCTACTAGAATAAAAGGAACTGGGTTATTAGTCATCTTATTGTCTGGTAAATCAGTTTTTAGATCTATCATTCTTTCCGCATTGCCATGCGTGGAGCTAATTATTAAAACGCCGTCTTTATCTAAAATTTCATTAGCTAGCTTTTTAATTCTTTTATCCAGTGTTTCGACCGCATCTATAATAACTTCTAAATCAGAGGTGCTGGCTAAATAATCTAAAATAGATGAGCTGGCAACAATAAAATCATAATTGTCACTTTTTACAGCTTTCACCGCTTCTTGAAATATTTTTTTGTTTGCTACACTAATATCATAGCTTGAACTTTTAGAAACAGCTGAGACCGTTGTCCATTCTTCAAGTCTAAGTTTCTCTTCACGTCTGGCATTGAAAAAATATGAAAGAGGCGCTAGACGCTCACTATCAAATATTTTTAACTGTCTATAATTTAAAGACTCCAATACTTTACTTAAGTCACTATATACAAATTGATCCTGATCGTCTGTATCAATTCCAGAGCCAAGACTTAAATAACGATTATTTAAATCACCACTGCCTGAGTTTAAAATCGTAACCGGATATTCTTTTAGTGTTTTTAAAATAAAAGGAGTATGAGCTAGGGTAATGGCGTTTCCTTCACTTTTACCAGCTACACCAAGGCCATCTAATAATAGCAAAAAAACCAGCCTTGGCTTTTTTACATTCTCTAAATTTTTACTTTCAACTTCTTCTTCCATATTTATAATTTATCCTCGATATCTAATAAACGATTATACTTAGCTACCCTCTCGCCTCTTGAAAGCGAGCCGGCCTTTAAATAGCTGGCTCCGCAAGCAACTGCAAGATCAGCTATAAAATCATCATTTGTCTCACCGCTACGGTGGGAAATGACAACTCTGTAATTGTGCTTCAGGGCTAATTTAACACAATCAATCGTTTCTGTCAAGGTGCCAATCTGGTTAGCCTTAATGATTATCGCATTTCCTAACTTCTCTTTTATACCCAAGCGTAAGCGAGAGGCATTGCTAGAGAAAAGATCGTCACCCACTATAAGAGCCCTTTGTCCTAAGGTGGCTGTTAAGTCCTGCCAATTTGCAATATCGTCCCTAGCTAAACCATCCTCTAGATAAGTTATGGGGTACTTTTGTAGCCAATCCTCATACAAGGCAATTAAGCTACCAGCTTGAAAATAAGCTTTATCTAAAGGAAAAATGTAGCGCTCGCTATTTTTATCAAATAAAACACTTGAACCTATATCAATTCCTAAATTAAAATCTACTCCGGCACTGTAGCCCGATCTTATAGCCGCTGACATAATAAGCTCTAAGGCCTCTACACTAGAATCTAGGTCAGGGGCATAGCCACCCTCAAGACCTACATCACTATCATAACCCACCTCCCTTAATTCATTTCCTAAGCTATGGAAAACCTCAGCTCCTTGTCGTATCATCTCAGCTGCGCTTTTTCGCTTGGGAATAAACAAAAATTCTTGAAAATCAAGATTAGTGTCTGAGTGTTTTCCGCCATTGAACATATTAAAGAGAGGGATGGGTATTTGTGTATTTGAAAAATCATAAGTTTTTTGCAAATACTCAAAAAGTTCTTGCTTGGCCTCAAGAGCTGCCAACCTGGCACAAGCAAAAGAGACTGATAGAATTGAATTAGCTCCTAAATTAGACTTATCAGCTCGACCATCTAGACTAATTAATTTATTGTCTATCTCAACTTGCTTGGAAACATCGTAGCCAGCAAGCGCGGGTGCAATAATTTCATTTACTTTAGAAAGGGCCCTTAGTCTGCCCGAGGCAAAATACCTCTTAGCATCATAATCTTTTAAATCAAAAGCCTCGTCAGTGCCAAGGGAGTCGCCACTAGGAACTGAAGCTATTGCAGATAAACCACTGGCTAAAGTGACCTTGGTTTCTATTGTGGGCTCACCTTTAGCATTTAATATTTCTCTAGCTACTATAGTTTTGATTTTACCCATATATTTATATTTATTTTTTTAAGACACAATGCCAGAGAGCCCAGGCATAGATTTCGCTCCAAGATAAGAAAGCATGGCGCCACCAGCAGTAGATACCCAATCAACATGCTCCATCATATAGCTCGCTTTTAAGGCCGCTACAGTCTCACCACCACCAACTACACCATAGGCCCTACCTGAAGAACGCGAGGCAATTAAACGAGCCATTGCCATAGTGCCGGCACTAAAATCCTTCTCCTCAAATTTACCCATCGGTCCGTTCCAAACTAAAGTTTGTGCTTTCTTTACATGCATCGCATAAACAGAAATAGTTTTTGGTCCAATATCTAAGATAGTGTCACTTTTTAAAACTTTTTCTATATCTTTTGCTAGCACTTTTCCACTCCTATTTTTAACTATAACATCGCTAGGAATAACAATCTTTTTTAAATCCTTCCTCCCTTTTAAAAGTTTTTTTATCTCAAAAATACTATCTTTTTCAAACAACGACTTCCCTATCTCATGCTTTCTATACTTTAAAAAACTATTGGCCAGACCTCCGCCAAGCAATATAGTCGTAGACTTTGTATACAAGTTAGCAATAATAGGTAGCTTAGTTTCTATTTTCGCACCGCCTATAATAATAACTAGTGGCTTCTTCGGGCTCATAACTCTTTTAAAAGCCTTAAGCTCACTTTCTAAAAGAAGACCCGCGTAACTGGGTAAATATTTTTTTATAGCTGACACTGAGGCTTGTTTACGGTGAGAGACCGCCAGGGCATCATTTACATAAATATCGGCTAGACTTGCTAAGTCTTTAGCAAATTTTGCCTCATCTTTTAGCTCACCCGCTTCAAATCGTAAATTCTCTAAACAAACAATCTCGCCTGACTTCATTTCTTTTATCTCTTTTTCAACTTCTTTGCCCACCACCTCTGGAATAAACTTTATTTTTCTGCCACTTATTTTAGACAGTGCTTGAGAGACAATCTTAAGTGATAGATCTTTATCCGCTTTTCCCCTTGGCTTTCCTAGGTGAGAACAAATAATGAGACTAGCGTTTTTTTTCATTAAAAAATCTATAGTTTTAATCACCGCCTCTATCTTATAAGTATCTAGTACTTTATTTTTAGCAATTGGGACATTTAAGTCTAGTCTTAATAAGACCTTTTTATTTTTAAGATTAGTGAGTTCTCGCACTGACTTAATTTTCATATTTTTATGATTATTATTTTTTAAGTCCTAAGATAAACTTTACACTACTTTCTTTGCCGTCTCTTATGTAAGTTAGAGATATTTCATCACCCGGACTATAGGATGAGATGATGCTAGCTAAATCATTATTAGCACTTAATTCTTTATTGTTAACCCAAGTAATTATATCTCCACCTTTAAGTCCAGCTAGAGCAGCGGGGCTACTAGGGATAACTGCTTTTTCAGTTTCAGTATCTTTTAAAAGAGCTCCTTTGTCCCTATCTACGCCCACTACATAGTTCCTACTTAAATCTAGGTAATTTACTCCTAGATAAGGGGGTCCAAAATCTTTATCTATGAAAAAGCTCTGCCAATAATGGATATAGGAAAAGGCAGGAACTAATTCACGATTAGAGGAACTTATTGCTAGTAAATCTCCCGCTAAGTTAAATACGAAAGAGCTTTCTGTGTCTTTATCAGGACTGCTAGCTAAACTTAGGCGTACATTTAGTTCATCACTACTTAAAACACCTCCAGGAAACTCAAGGCCAGAAATTGAACTTAGATTAATCTTGTCAAAGTCTGAGAGTAATAAAACGGTTTGTCCTAAATAAATATCAGAACGAGGAGCAACTGCCCTTATAGCTAGATTACTCGCATCTTCTAGATGTAGAAAAACAAGATTGCCAGGCAATTCTTTAAACTCAGCTACCTCATCAAGCTTGTATAGTTTTCTATTATTATCTATTGCGACATAATCCTCAGCTTTAAAGTCGCTTACCAGGCTAGTGGGCAAAGCTGCGATCACCCAACCATCTGAGGTTATATTTAGGGCAATGAAATCAGGTTCATCTAATTTATAATAGGAAACATCTTCTTGGAGCTTATCTAGGCTAAGAGAAGGGCTGCTAGTGGCCGCTTGAGCACCAAGACTTCCGTCATCTAATTTTTTATATATCCGCAAAAGAGCTGGTTGAACTGAGTTAATAGTTTCTGCAACTTTCACATCTTGTGAAACAACAATTTTTTTTGCATCCCTGATTACTAAACTGGGTCGGTTATAATTTAAATTAGATAAATTAAAATCACTATTTAAGTGAGAGTAATTAAGACTTGTTGGATAAAATGATTTGAATATTATTTCTCCAGCTATACCAGAGAATAAACCGGCTAAAACAGCCACTATTATAACTAGCAATAATGAACTTTTGTTTTTATTGTTTTTATTTTCCATAGATAAGATATTTAGTTGCTTAAAACCAACGAGTGGTTAGTAATAATAAAATAATAATAATTAAAC
>CAZUDJ010000011.1:0-10856 GCA_964618575.1 uncultured Gammaproteobacteria bacterium
CCTCCGCCAGAGTTCCCCTACCATATTTTGGGTTTCTCGCTCATGGGGTTTACCAACGTTTCATTTATCCTGTTTCCTGGATAACTCGTTTCTGTGGCACTTTTATACCTAATAACCTTATCATTTGACTTAGGTTATTTAAGGAGCCGTCAGCATTAACGCTGCCTTAGGTTATTTTTTCCCTAAGCACGAACACTACAAACATCACAGTTTGTGCGAGCATGGACTTTCCTCTATATAACTATAAATAGTTATACAGCGTTTGCCCAAATATTGTTATTCATCTCTTCCAAATACAATTTTTTCTAAGTGAGATAAGCGTCTTAATATATCAACATTAGTAATTTCCTTTTCGCCCTGCTTAGCTAATTCAACTTTCATTTTAATATTTCTAAGTTCAGTCTTTAACTTAATATTTTCTTCCAGAAGTTCTTTTTTCTCTTGTTCCATACGCTCAATTGCTTTTAAAAATTGTTCATAATCACTAATGACTAAATCTAATAATTTATCGACTTCTTTTAGGCGATAACCTCTGGTATCAACTTTGAACTCTTTTTCTAAAATATCTTGCGGCGACAAAATTATTTGATCGTGATACATTGTCCCACCTCACTATGCATATATTGTGCCAAAAAAAACGCTTTTTGTCAACTTATATACACACCATTGCCTATCCTTTTTCACTATTAGCCGCTAATTTATAATAAAGATATGAATACAAATAAAACAAACTTAAGGGGGGCAAAGATTAAAGAGGGGGCAAGTAACTATTTAACAGTGATGCTAAGTCTAATAGGTTTAGGAGTGCTTGTAATTATAATTATGCTTATCTCTCAATTTGCGGGAGGTAATAATATGAAACTAGCAGATAATGCTAAAAATACATTTTCCGAGAAGGGGGAATTAGCTAATAACAATAATTTGCCTAGTGATAATATACCTTCTGGGGCAGTGGTAGCCGATATCGCTATTGATGATACAGATAATGTCCGCGGTAATATTAATGCTCCAATTACTATCCTTGAATATTCTGATTTCCAGTGCCCTTACTGTGCTCGTTTCCATAGCACTATGGAACAGATAGTAGCAGAGTATCCGGAAGATGTTAGATGGGTATATAAGCACTTCCCAATTGATAGTATTCACCCTATGGCTCGTAAGCTAGCTGAGGCCTCAGAGTGCGCGGCTGATCAGGATAAGTTCTGGGAGTATAGTGATGAAGTCTATAATAATCAAAAAGCAATTAACAATGCCTCACCTAGTACTTTTGCAAAAAACATTGGCTTAGATATGGAGGAATTTAACGATTGCTTTGACTCTTCTAAGCATGCCGAAAAAGTAAGAAAGCAAGAAAGAGAAGGACAGGCACTAGGTGTAAATGGTACACCAGGTAGCTTCATAAATGGAGTAAGTCTAGGTGGTGCTGCTCCTTATGCCAACTTAAAGCAGATGATAGATGAGATTTTGGAATAAAATTAGTAGAGAAAATACTCCTCGTATTTAAAGAAAATTTATATGTTAAAAAAGATTAATCTTCAAATTTCTGGTATGCACTGCGCCTCTTGTTCGGGGCTAATAAGTAAAACCTTATTAGCTCTAGATGGTGTTAAGAGTGCTAATGTTAACTTGTCTTCAAATCAGGCCAGCCTTGAATTTGACGAAAATAAACTTGATGAAAAAGAACTTATAAATATTATTTTAAAGATAGGTTACGGAGCGCAGTTGGCTGATAAAGAAAATTCCTTTAAGCAGCAGTTTGCCATGCAAGAGGATGAGCGTAGAAAATATAAGAATAAGTTTTTACTTAGTCTAGTTTTTGCTTTGCCAATATTTATTATCTCCATGGTGTTTATGTGGATAGATATAAATATTCCTTACGAAACCTATATACTATGGGCCCTAGCTACACCTATACAATTTATAGTCGGCGCCCAATTTTATAGAGGCGCTTGGCAAGCACTACGCAATAAGAGTGCTAACATGGACACTCTTATTGCTCTGGGAACCAGTGCCGCTTATTTCTTTTCGATTTATAGTATTTTACTTGACCCCGAGGCGCATCAGTACTTTGAAACCTCAGCAATTTTAATTACCCTAGTTATATTAGGAAAATACTTAGAAGCAATTGCAAAAGGGAAAACAGGAAATGCTATTAAGGCTTTAATGGATCTTAGTCCTAAGCAAGCTTTACTTAGAAAAGGAGACCAGGAGATTGAAGTGTCGGTTGATGAAATAGAGTTGGAAGATTTAATAATTGTAAAACCTGGTGAAACTATCCCCGTTGACGGAGAGGTCGTTGAGGGCTCTAGTTACGTCGATGAGAGCATGATAAGTGGTGAAAGTGCCCCTATCGCAAAGCAGATAGGAAGTCTAGTGACGGGAGCAACTATAAATAAGAACGGCTATTTAGTATTTAAGGCAAATAAAATAGGCGCAGACACTACTTTAGCTAAAATAATTAAGCTAATTTCTGAGGCTCAAAGCAGAAAAGCACCTATAGAAAAATTTGCGGATAAAGTTTCTGCTTATTTTGTCGCCGTGGTTATTATTATTGCTATTTTAACATTTATAATTTGGTTTTTCTTAGTTGGCCAAAGTTTTTCTTTCGCCCTTATGATAGCTGTCACTGTTTTAGTGATAGCCTGTCCTTGCGCCCTTGGCTTAGCCACACCAACTGCAACTATGATAGCTTCAGGCATGGGTGCTCAAAATGGAATACTAATTAAAGGAGCTGACTCTTTAGAATTGGCCCATAAGCTAGACTATATTATCTTTGATAAAACCGGCACAGTCACTAAAGGAGAACCTGCGGTAAGTGATCTTGTAGTCTTTAGCAACAATAACTCTCACTTAAAAACAGAAAATGATATCCTAAGCTTAGCTGCTTCTTTGGAGATAAAATCAGAGCATCCCTTAGCTAAGGCGATAGTAGATAAAGCAAAGGAATTGAATCTAAGCTTAAAAGAAATCAATAATTTTAAAGCTATCTCGGGCCAAGGACTAAGAGCAGACTTAGAAGGAGCGCCTGTTTTAATAGGGACACTTAAGCTAATGGAGGAAAATAATATTAATTTAAATGTTTCAAACAAAGGTGGCGAGAGCTTAAAAGATTTAAAAAGCAGCCTTGAAGACCAATCGAAAACAGCTGTAATTATTAGCTATAAGCAAGAGGCGGTGGGCTTAATCGCGGTAGCCGACACTTTGCGCGATAATGCCATTGAAAGCATAGCTGATATTAAAAAATTAGGCCTAAAGGTTTATCTTATCAGTGGTGATAATGAAAGAACCACCAGGGCTATAGTTTCTGAGCTAGGTATTACAAATTATTTTGCCGAGGTGTTGCCTCAAGATAAGGTAGGCTATGTTAAAAGATTACAAAAAGATGGTGTAGTGGCTATGGTGGGTGATGGTATAAATGATTCCCCAGCTCTAGCTCAGGCAGACATTGGCATTGCTATGGGCTCAGGTACAGATGTAGCGATAGAAGCAGGGAA
The DNA here is from genome assembly GCA_964618575.1 of uncultured Gammaproteobacteria bacterium. Taxonomy (GTDB): domain Bacteria; phylum Patescibacteriota; class Patescibacteriia; order Patescibacteriales; family UBA12465; genus UBA12465. The sequence goes on from CAZUDJ010000011.1 coordinate 3,495, forward strand.
CATTGTCTTAATGAAAAGTGATTTAAGTGATATTTTGCGAGCGATAAGGCTAAGCACTTTGACTATAAAAAAAATTAAGGGTAATTTATTCTGGTCATTATTTTATAATGTAATCGGTATTTTCATTGCCGCTGGAGTGCTCTATCCTTTCACCGGTTGGCTCTTGTCACCAGTGATAGCTGGAGCAGCTATGGCCCTTAGCTCAGTTAGTGTGGTTGGCAACTCTTTACTTTTAAAGACTAAAAAGCTTTAGCATTAAGAGTTAGGTATTCTAGTTTTTAAATAAAAATAGGCATAAATATGCCTATTTTTTGTTACTTTCTTTGTGTTCCAACGTTTGATATAATAGAGTAATATATGGCCAATAATATTATTTCTATGACTGACAATGAACTTGTTGCTTTAGCGCAAACAGGTAGTAGTGATGCCTTTTCACGGCTTTACGATACTTATATTCGCAAAATCTATAATTTTGTCTACTACAAAACATTAAATAAAGAAGTAGCCGAAGATATAGTAAGTTCAGTATTTTTAAAAGCTTGGCGTAGTTTAGATACTTACAAGAAAGATAATTTTTCTGCCTGGCTTTATACTATAGCTAGAAATACAGTTACCGATTACTACCGCCAGAAAAAAGATTGCAAAGATATCGATGATTGTTGGGATTTGGCAGTCTTAGACGATTTTGAAACTAGAATAGATGATCACCTTAAAATGGAGAAAGTAAAAAAATCTTTAGCTCATTTAAAAAGCACAGAAAGAGATATAATAATAATGCGTTTCTGGCTAGATATGCCCTTTGCTGACATTGCTATAAAGCTGGAAAAAAATGAGGGAGCAATAAAGATGAGTTTAGCGCGGGCTCTTAAAAAAATAAAAGTAGACCTGGCTTTGATATCACTGCTTATCGCCCAAAAAATAATTATAAATATATGAAATCAGATAAATTAAAAAATATCCTTGAGGATCTATATAGCTTCTATCCCGATTTAAAAAAGCATGAAAAAGAATTAAAAGAGCTTGTTTTAAAAATGATAGAAAATAAGCCAGAGATTAAGTTTGATGAGTCTTTCGCCCTGGACCTAAAAGGGAGGCTCATGTCTTCACTTAATTTAAATAAAAAGAATACTAATAAATTTAACTTCAATATTATGAATAGACGAATCTTTGTGGCCGCGGGATCTCTAGTCGCTCTCAGTATAGTATTTATAGCCGCGATAAGTTTCTATACTCCCAATAAAAACAATGATTCAGTTTGGAACATTGCCTCACTTATTTCTAATAAAAACAGGGAAGTAGCTGTCAGTGAACTAGCTCCAAATTCTTTTGGTAGCTTAAGAACACTAAGTTATGTTGCCGGAGGAGAGGGCAGGTCACTTGAACCAGACTCAGATCTACTTAGACAAGGACACTTAGGTGACTCTGAAAGGAGCATGGTTACAGCCACCATGGGCAGTGAAATAGAAGATGATATGTCACTTAGGATAATGCCTTATTCGGGTGTGCGCTACGTTTATACTGGAGAAGATTTAAACTTAGATGATATAAGCTCTTTGGTCTATAAACAAATAAAAGACCAAGATGAGATTACTAAAAGTTTAGCTAAGAATCTAAGCTCCTTTGATTTCCCAGGAATAGATTTAAAAACTTTTGATAATTTAAGGGTGAGCAATATTTCTTTCTCTGAAGATAAGGATAGAGGTTTAATGTTGAACTTTGAACTTAAAAATGGAATGCTTAGTATTTATGAGAATTGGGAGAAGTGGGCTATTCCAGAAATAGATGCTTGTGGGGCTGATGCGGAGTGTTATAACAAATACAGAGTCAGGATTTCTGATATGCCAAGTAATGACAGTGCTATTTCAATTGCTAATGATTTTTTAGCTGATCACAATATTGACACTACTAATTATAGTGAGCCGCAAATGGATACCAATTGGTTAAACTATTATGAAGCAGCTGAAGATAAGGATGATTATTATTTCCCCACACAGGTTGCAGTTATCTATCCCTTGTTAATAGATGGTCAAAAGGTAAGAGATCAAAATGGTTATCTGTCCGGACTTAGTGTAGATATAAATGTGATGGAAAAAAAGGTCTCAGGCCTGCACGGTTTAATGCCTTATAAATTCCAATCTTCTAGCTATGACTTAGTAAGAGACACGGAAAGGATTATTGCTCTTGCAGAGGATGGTGGCTATAGTCGTAGTTACTATGGTTTAGATGATGAAAACATACGTGAGTTAGAGCTAGATACACCAGAATTCTCCTATGCTAAAATGTGGCGTCAGGTAAATAATGTAGATGAAGATATTTTAGTCCCAGCTTTAATGTTTCCCGTAATTAAAAAAGCTAGTGAACCGTATTATGGTGTCGACTATGTAGTAGTGCCTTTAGTAGAGGAGCTAATAGAGGAGCTGGAAAAAGAGGGAGACGCTTGGCCCCTTATAAGAGAGGGTAGAGAAAATTTTGTAGATAGCCCTAGTATTTTACCTATGCCTATGATTAGTCCGGATGAAGCAGGAATGTAAGCTGAGATCAAAAATTCAAAGATCGTATAAAATTAGTTATAGAAACTAAAGTTATATATTTAAAAATAGACTTCAATTTGAAGTCTATTTTATTTGTCTGCTTTATCTTGGAATCAAAGCTAGATCTGAGTGTTAACTATGAGATAGAATGCTAGCCAAACATGAGCCACTCTGGCCTAAAGAGTAGCAGTATTCCAATAATGACCATTATAATACCACCAATTAAGCGTGAATAGCGAGAGTACTTGGTAGTTATACCAGTCACTTTTAAGGTGGTCATAGCGATAAAAAATATTATAAGGTCGTCTAACATGAAAAAGAAGACGTAAAGCAAGATGTAGAGATAGTTTTTCCAAGCAGGAAGCTCGCTGAGGGCTAGAACCTGGGTGTAGACAGCGGGAAGGCCGGCTGAGCAAATTAGCTCTACTAGATTAACAGCAAAAGCCAGCACTATTATTCCACCCAAGGCTAACCAAATACTATTTTGTAAGGCTGCTTTTTTAAGCTTGCTTAAGGTTTTTTGTTTTTTCTCTACATTGCCAACTTTGCAAGCGGCATTTTTGTTAGTGAAAAAATCTTTTAAACTATATGCTCCACCTAGTAGGGCAACTAGAGCAATCGCTATCCTTACCCAAACTATAAAGCCTAGAAACATTATTAAATTGAGCCAGGCTGACATGAAGATAAAGTAAACGGAAGCTGAGGTAACAATGAAGGTTAAGCCAAGGGCCCACATTCTTTTTCTGCTTTTCATGCCCAAAGTTAAGCTAATTAAAAATATTAAAACCCACATGGCACAAGGATTAAAGCCATCAAGCGCACCAATGATAATAGTGAGAACAGGAAGAGAAAAGCTCATTGCATCAACCTCTCCTAAAAATGGAAGCTTTATCAGTTTTTCATTTTCTCCGCCTTCAGGGCTGGCACTAGTTCCTGTTTCGCTACTAACCCCGGGAGTGACACTATCTGTATTTTTTTTATCTGCTGGATAGCTACTAGCAATTGCAGCTACACTATCGGGGCAGACAGAAAGAGTGCAGAGCTCTACTTGGCTTTCTATTTCTTTGGAAGTGAGGCCGTCCATATAGCCAACAAAGCTCTTGTCACCTATTACTAAAAAGGGAACTCCAGGCACATTGATATCTAACTCCTTGCCTATTTTTTGCAAAAAAACTCCGTTTTGACGATTTTTATATATCTCATATTCTTTGATTTCTAAATTTGGGTACCTTAATTTAAGGTCATTGTGCATGAAGTCTTGTTCTTGAGCACAGTGAGGACAGCCATCACCATGGAAGAGGTAGGCGTTTACGGGATTAACTTCTTGGGCAACAGCTTGGATTTGATTTATGGCTCCAAAAGAAAAAAAGAGTGAGAATGCAAAAAAGAAACTAAAAATTAGTTTTGTGTTTATTTTCATAGTTTATTCTTTATCTTTATTTTAAAATATAAAGATAAGTAAAGATTGATTAATAGTGTATTTTAATACTTTTCATTGCTTATTTTAGCACACAAAGACGAGGGTGGTCAAAAGAATTATTTTTAACAAATCGACCCATTTTTTGTCTAAAATTAGGAAATGAGCTAGAATTAAAGTATTAAAATTAAAACTTTTTTAATCTATTTTTTATGTCCTGGAAAAAATATGCTCTTTTAGGGTCCTCTGACTCAGCTGAAGAGTTAAAGACGGATCTAGAAAGAGGTCTTAGTGAGGAAGAGAGCGCCAAGCGTTTAGAAACTGACGGCCCCAACCTAATCTCTTCTAATCGAGTTTTGGCTTGGCAGATTTTTATAAGACAACTCAAGTCTCCCTTTATATATCTACTTTTAGCAGCCGCTCTTTTGTCTTTTGCTCTTGCCAATTGGGTAGAAGGTTTAATGATCATTCTTTTTATTGTTATAAATACTGCTTTAGGCTTCTTTCAAGAATATAGGTCAGAGAAAACTGTTAAATTACTTTCAACTCTTATATCTTGGGACTCAAAGGTGATAAGGGGAGGGAAGGAGAAAATTATTCCCACCGAAGAGTTGGTGGTGGGAGATATTGTAGTGCTTAGCACAGGAGATAAGATAAGTGCTGACGCAAGATTGCTCGAGGTGCAAGATTTCAGTGTTGATGAGTCTAGCTTAACTGGCGAGTCTAGAGCAGTGAGCAAGGGAAGTGAGTGCTCCTCATCGAGTGATCTAAGAGCAATGCATGAAGCTTGTAATATTGTTTTTTCTGGCACTAGTGTAAAAAGTGGTAAAGCACTGGCAGTGGTAATTGCTACCGGCAATAGAACGGAGTTTGGTAAGATTGCTAAGCTAGTTAGTTCTACTAAAAAAGTAAGTAACTTTGAGTTAAATATTTCTAAGTTCTCCTCCTTTATATTAAAGCTCACCATACTTACCCTTGCTTTTGTAGTCCTTTTAAACTTCATTCTTAAAGGTAGCAATATTGACTGGGTGCAGCTTACTATTTTTGCTATAGCTTTAGCGATTGGCGTAATTCCTGAAGCCCTGCCTTTGGTTATGACTTTGTCATTTTCTAAGGGAGCCGGTAATTTAGCCAAGAAGAAGGTGGTGGTAAAGAGACTATCTTCAGTTGAGGATTTAGGTAACATGGAAGTACTTTGCTGTGATAAGACGGGAACTTTAACTGAAAATAAGATGAAAGTAGCGAAAAGCTTTTCTCTTGTGAAAGGCAAGGAAGATAGTGTGCTACTATTTTCTCTTCTGGCCGCTACCTCATCACTAGAAAAGCATGACCCTTTTGATGAGGCAATACGGCAAGCAGCCGGGAAAGAGGGAGAGAATTGGCTAAAAGATTATGATCTTTTGTTTGATTCCCCCTTTGACCCTCAGTATTTACGAAACAATGTTTTAGCGGTTAAAGATGAAAACCCTATATTTTTAGTAAGAGGGGCGCTAGAGGTAATTGCGCCGATGTGTAGTGAGAGCAATAATAAGGAAGCCTTTGCTTGGGCAAAATCTGAAGGATCCCTAGGAAGAAGAGTATTAGCTATAGCATCAAAGAAGATAGATGACTTTGAGCTATCCTCTTTTGATACTCGTTTTCGTGAGGAGGAAAATGAGCTAGAACTAATAGGCCTCATCTCATTTTCTGACCCAGTTAAGCAAACAACATTTTCAGCTGTCTCAAAAGCTAAAAAATGGGGCGTGGGTATAAAGATAATTACCGGCGATAGTCCGGATGTAGCTGGTGCTGTTGGCCTTGAACTTGGACTCTGTGAGAAGCTTGACGGTGTGATGACAGCTAAAGAGTATGAGGTTTTAGGTGATGATGAAAAAGATATTGCACTTTCTAAATATAATATTTTTGCCCGAGTGTCGCCGGAGCAAAAGTATGACATGATAAAGCGTTTACAAAATAAGTTTAGTGTAGGCTACCTGGGAGATGGCATAAATGACGCCCCGGCCCTTAAGGTTGCTTCTGTTTCTTTAGCAGTTGATAATGCATCTGATATAGCAAGGGAAACAGCTGATATTATACTACTTGAAAATGACTTAAACACTATAATTGAAGGAGTGCATGAGGGAAGAATTATATTTACCAACAGTATTAAGTATATTAAGGCAACACTGGCCTCAAACTTTGGTAATTTCTATGCCGTTGCTATTGCCAGTTTACTTATTCCATACCTACCTATGCTGCCTTTACAAATTCTCCTACTTAACCTTCTTTCAGACTTTCCAATGATAGCTTTAGCAGGTGATACAGTAGAAGATGACGAGCTCTTAAAGCCAAAAAATTATGAGATTAAAGATATTATACTTACCACTCTCTCACTAGGTTTAGTTAGTACTATTTTTGATTTTGTCTTCTTTGCGCTCTTTAGTCGTATCTCACCAGCCGTGCTACAAACTAATTGGTTTATCGCTAGTACTATTACTGAGCTAGTCTTTATCTTCTCTATCCGTAGCAAGCACTTCTTCCTCTTCGCTAAAAAGCCTAGCGCCATGCTAGTCTACTTAACTGTCCCCGCAGCGCTAGTTGCTATAGTCCTTCCTTTTACTAATTTTGGTCACAATGTCTTTAAATTTACCTCCCCTGAGCCTAAGCATCTGCTTTGGATACTAGGCATCTCTTTGCTATATCTAGCCTCCACTGAGGCCTTTAAGCTTATCTATTACTCTAAGAAGAGGGGGGTGAGGGGTGAGGTGTTGTAGATAATATATGCTAATAACTAATTTATAAATTATTAAATGACTAAACTTCTTAGAACAAGTCGTAAGTATAATTCAATATATAGAAGCTTTGCTATTCCGGCTTACGTTTTAATGACAGGACTTATATTGATAGGTGCAAGGGCGGTTCTTGCAATTTTTTCAAGTACTTTTAATCAAAGAGGTAGTGCCTTTTTTTGGCTTACTATTTTTTTTCTGTACTTGTTAATTTTTTATTTTATAGTATCCGCTTTAGGCAAGGGAATTAAAAGAAATGATGCAAGTTATGGTATAGGGTCTTTAGCTGAGGAAATTGTAGCTACTAAGCTCGCAGCCTTAGGTGACAGTTATCACGTTATTCACGATATTTCTAAAGGTTTAAAAAAGGGAAACATTGATCATATAGTCGTTGGGCCAACGGGAGTTTTTGCAATTGAAACAAAAGCAAACAAAAACTTTATGTATTTTTATAAGGATAATATTAGGAATAACACAGAGCTAGGCGAGAAGTTTGTAAAGCAGGCAGCAAGAAACGCCTATTGGGTGCATGAGGAGATAAAGAATGAATTAGGTCTAGAAATTTTTGTAAATGGTTTGGTGGTGAGGCCCTTTAATAAAGATTTAAAAATAGGAATTGTAAGACATAAAAATACAACGCAAACCA
>CAZUDJ010000012.1:0-9976 GCA_964618575.1 uncultured Gammaproteobacteria bacterium
AAAAATGGGAAAAATCAGGCTTTTTTAATCCTGATAATTTAATTTTAGACGAAGAGGCAGAGAACTATACAATAATTTTACCACCCCCCAACATCACCGCTAAATTACACCTAGGGCACGCCTCTATGATTGCTATTGAGGATCTTTTGATACGCTACAAGCGAATGCAAGGATACCGCACCCTTTGGTTACCAGGGACTGATCACGCTGCTATTGCAACTCAAAACGTAGTAGAGAAGAAGATTTTAGAGGAGCAAGGTAAAAGTAGACACGACTTAGGGAGAGAAAAGTTTTTAGAAGAGGTTTGGTCTTTTTTGCGACTCACCCAAAGTGAGATTTTAAATCAAATAAAAAAAATGGGAGCCTCTTTAGATTGGTCACGTCTGGCTTTCACCTTAGATGACAAGCGTCAAAAGGCTGTTAAGCAGATGTTTTGTGATATGTATCACGAAGGGGTTATATATAAAGGAGAGCGCTTGGTTAATTGGTGTCCGCGTTGCCATTCTACCTTAGCTGATGATGAACTAGAGTATACGGAGAAGAAAACAAAACTATATTGGTTAAAATATGGTCCTTTTGTACTGGCTACAACCAGACCAGAGACCAAATTAGGAGATACGGCTGTAGCAGTTCATCCTGATGACAAAAGATATCAAAAATATGTTGGGAAAAAATTAGAAATTGAAGGAGTTTTAGGTAAATTTACAGTAAAAGTGGTAGCAGATCGGGCGGTTGATATGAATTTTGGCTCAGGGGCAATAAAAGTAACACCAGCCCATAGTTTTGTTGATGATGAAATAGCCAAAAGACATAATCTAGATAGTAAGAAAATAATTGATGAGGATGGTAAAATGATGGCTAATTGTGGCAAATATGCTGGTCTTAGTACAGCTAAGGCGCGCCATGAAATTGTTATAGATATGGAAAAAATGGGTCTAATTGACCACATTGACGAAGATTATGAAAATAGTGTTGCCCACTGTTATAGATGCGATAGTGTTATTGAGCCTCTACCCTCTAAACAGTGGTTTATAGCGGTTGATAAAAAAATAGCTCGCCTAGGTAACAAGTCTTTAAAGGATAAGGCAATAGAAGCTAGCTTAAACAATGAAATCGAGTTTATTCCTAGTCGTTTTAAGAAAAGATACTTAGATTGGATGGAAAATCTTCATGATTGGTGTATTTCTAGACAAATTTGGTTTGGACACTCTATTCCAGTTTGGTATAGAGGAGAGGAGTTGTATTGTGGTATGGAGGATCCCAAGGGAGAGGGTTGGGTTTCTGATCCAGATACACTTGATACTTGGTTTTCTTCTGGTATGTGGACATTTTCAACTTTAGGCTGGCCTGATAATTTTAGAGATGGTGTAAAAATAGGTGATTTAGCAAAATTTCATCCTACGCAAGTAATGGAAACAGGTTATGAAATAATTACTTTGTGGGTTTCTCGTATGGTTATGATGTCATATTTTGCTTTAGGTGAAAAACCGTTTAATACGGTTTATCTGCATGGCATGATTTTGGATAAAGCTGGCAAAAAAATGTCAAAAACAAAAGGGAATGGCATTGATCCACTTCTTGTGAGCAAAGAGTATGGGGCTGATGCTGTGCGGTTAGCTTTACTTATGGGATCAACTCCAGGAAATGATGTCCGCTTTAGCGAAGAGAAATTAGAGTCAAAAAGAAATTTTATTAATAAGTTGTGGAACATATCTCGTTTTATAATTGACTACAGTGGAGAAAGTTTAAAGAAGAATATAGATTTATCAGACTTAGAATTAAAGAGTGAGGCTGATAAGTGGATTATAGACTCCCTGATACAAAGCACTTTAGAGGTAGGAAAAAATTTAGATGAACATAATTTTTCCTTAGCCGCCGATACTTTAACTGATTTTACTTGGAACAAGCTAGCTGACTGGTACCTAGAAGTGGCAAAAATTGAAAAGGGTAAAGAAGATATTTTAGCCTATATTTTAAAAACTATTTTAAAACTATGGCATCCCTTTGTTCCTTTTGTAAGTGAAAGTATTTGGGAGAACTTCAATGACAATTTACTTATGGTTGCTCCCTGGCCTAAGTTTAAGGCAGACGACGCTACAAATTTAAAAAATAATGAGTTCCCTCTAATTCAAAACATTGTCAGCAGTATTCGTAATGCTCGTAGTGAAAACAGAATAGAACCAGCTAGGAAAATTGAAGCAGAAATATTTACACCCCAGAAGGAAGACTTGTTAAGTAAGAATGAAGAGCTAATAAAAGGTTTAAAAACCAATCTTAAGTCTCTATCCTTTATAGACGACTCTATTAAAAAAGATAATTCAGTTTTGGTTATAGTAGATGGTATAGAAATCAGCCTTTTAGATGCTTTAGAAAGTGAGGCTGAGAGAAAAAGACTAGAGAAAGAACAGGCTCTTTTAATAAAGTTAGTTAATATTCAGGAAAACAAATTAGCTAATAAGGATTTCTGCAATAATGCTCCCAGAGAGATTGTTAAAGGAGAGGAAGTGAAATTAAATAAGTATAAGCAAGATTTAGAAAAGATAGATAAATTACTTGAAAATTTATGACTTTAAAAAACTATTTAACGGTGATGTCTTTTTTGACTCTAATTTGTTTTGCTATATTTTTTTATGTAGCCACAACTGTTGACCCTCACTCAACAAACTGGCTAGGTTTTGTATTGTTTTACAGTTCTTTGTTTATAGCTTTGGTGGGGCTTATTACTTTAATCGGTTTTTTACTTAGATATTTTATTTTAAAACAAGGCCTAGCATTTAATTTAGTTAAATTATCATTTAGACAATCTTTTGTGTTATCACTGTTTCTTATTCTGGGGCTTTTTTTACAAGCCAATGATTTGCTTACCTGGCTTAACCTAGTATTTTTAATTGCCGGATTTTCAATTCTAGAAGTCTTTTTAATCAGTAATCGTAAAAAAATAAGTTAAATAACTATGAGAAATGATTTAGAAAAATTAAAAGAAAGTGCACTTAAAGCCTTTGAATTAGTTAAGGATAAAGAGGGCTTAAAAGAGGTAGAACTAAAATATTTATCTCGCAAAGGAGACTTAAGTAAAGTCATGCACGGACTCAGAGATTTAAGTTTGGAGGATAAAAAACGTTTAGGACCAATAGCTAATAATATTAAAAAAGAGTTAGAGGAAAAATTTAAAGTCTTAGAGTCTAAATTTTCAAACAATAAATTAGCTAGAGAAAAAGTAGATATTACTTTGCCAGCAGATAAGTTAAAAAAAGGACATATACACCCTTTAACCAAGATTCAAAGAGAGTTAGAGGATTTATTTATTTCTCTTGGGTTCGCTGTTGTAGAAGGACCTGAGCTAGAAAGTGATTATTATAATTTTACAGCTTTAAATGTGCCACCATTGCATCCCGCAAGAGACATGCAAGACACTTTTTATATTAGTCCGTTTGAGGAGGGCAAAGAAGATTTAGATATGGTAATGAGAACTCAAACTTCTCCAGTGCAAATAAGAGCTATGAAAAAATACGGAGCTCCTCTAAAAGCAGTTATGTCAGGAAAATGTTTTAGAAATGAAGCAACTGATGCGCGCCATGAGCATACCTTTTATCAATTTGAGGGCCTTATGATAGGACGTGATATTAATTTTGCTAATTTGAAAAGCTTATTAGAAATAGTTGGTCAAAAATTGTTTGGTAAGGAAACTAAGCTACGCATGATGCCAAAATTTTATCCCTTTGTTGAACCAGGAAATAGTGGACAGTATACTTGTTTTTTGTGTCATGGTAAGGGTTGTCGAGTTTGTAAACAAACTGGTTGGTTAGAAATAGTGGGAGGTGGTTTAGTTCATCCCGACGTTTTACGAGCTGGAGGAATTGATCCAGAGGAGTACTCTGGCCTAGCTTTTGGTTTTGGTTTAAGTAGATTAGCGATGCTTAAGTATGGGGTAAACGATGCTCGATTATTTAATAGTGGAGATTTGAGATTTCTCGAACAATTTTAATTATATGTATATTTCTTATAAATGGTTACAAGACTTTATTAAATTGCCTAGCAAGTTTGATTATAGGCAAATAGCAACTAGCTTAATAAATCATACCGTAGAAGTTGAGGCAATTAAAATACAGGCAGATAGTTTTGCCAATGTTGTTGTCGGGCGCGTTTTAAGTGTTAAAAGTCATCCTAATGCCGATCGTTTAAAAATAGCACAAGTAGATGTGGGTGATAAAGAGCTACAAATTGTTTGTGGAGCACCAAACATTGAGGCTGAACAATTAGTTCCTGTAGCCTTAGAGGGCGCAGTTTTGCCGGGAGATTTTATTATTAAAAACAGTAAGATTAGAGGTGAAGTGTCTGAAGGTATGGTTTGCGCGGAAGATGAGCTTGGTTTAGGAAGTGAGCATGAGGGAATAATGGTTTTGGATAAAAAAGCAAAAATTGGTGATAATTTTGCCACTTATTTAAAAACAGATGACATAATATTTGAAATTGATAATAAATCCTTATCTAATCGTCCAGACTTATTAAATCACTATGGTTTAGCTCGAGAAATTTCAGCCATACATAGCTTAAAACTAAAACCTTACGAAGAAGTAGTTGGTAAAGAAATTGAAAGTCAGCCTGAGGAGAGCGCTAAATTAAGTGTAGAGGTAACAGATAAGATTGCTTGCCCTCGTTATATGGCGCTTAGAATAGAAAATATTACTGTGAAAGATTCTCCAGCTTGGTTAAAGAACCGCCTTATTGCCATAAATCAAAAACCAGTAAACAACATTGTTGATCTAGCTAATTATGTGATGTTTGAATGCGGACAACCGCTACACACTTTTGATGGTGATAAAATAAAAAAAATAGTAGTTAAAAATGCTAATGAGGGTGATGTTATTGAAACTATAGATGGTAAGGAGAGAACTTTGCTAGGAAGCGATCTAGTTATTTCCGATGCTAATAAAAATATAGCTATTGCTGGTATTATGGGAAGCGCTGATAGCCAGATAAACAATAACTCTAACTCACTTATTTTAGAGGTAGCTAATTTTAAAGCAGAAACGATAAGGAAGACGGCCCAAAGGTTAAATCTAAGAACTGACGCCTCAGTTCGCTTTGATAAGGCACTAGACCCGAATCTAGTTAAAAGTGCCCTGCTTCGCTTTAGTAATTTACTTATAGAGCTTTGCCCCGAGGCCAAGATAGCAGGATCTCCACTTGATATCTATTCTCAAGAAATGGAAGCTAAGATAATTGATTTAAAATTTTCTTGGCTATTTAAAAAAATAGGTCAAGAAATTCCTAAAGATAAGGCATTGAATTATTTGAAATATTTAGGCTTTGAGGTTGAGGACTTAGACGGGGACGCTATACGCATCACTGTGCCAACCTGGCGGGCTACTAAAGACATAAGGGACAAGGAGGATATAGTTGAGGAGGTTTTAAGAATGTATGGCTACGATAATATAGAGTCTAAGTTGCCAATAGAAGAGTTAAGACTGGCACCAGATAATAAAAGTCGTAAATTAGAATATGAGATTAAAGATAATCTTAGTTATAGATTTGCATTAAATGAAATACATAACTACTCCTTTGTAGGCGAAGATCAATTAAGTAAATTAAATATTGATTATTTGCATCATTTAAGAATAGCCAAGCCTTTGTCTGAGCTAAACAGCATGTTGAGACAATCACTTTCCTCTGGCCTGATTTACAATATTAAAAATAATCAAGCTAAGGCTGATAGTTTAGGCTTTTATGAAATTGGAGATGTATTTTTTAAAACTCCAGGTAAATATGATAAAGGCGGTACAGATAGCGAGCATCTGCCCTACCAAGAAAAAAGAGTAGGTATTGTGGTAGCCGATAAAGAGAATACTTTTAAGCTTATAAAAAATATAGTTAGTAATTTTTTGAGTGATGTTTGTGGTGCAGATGAAGATGTTAAGTTTATTAGCTTTGAAAATTCCCCGGGCTTTGCTGATGAAAAAATTGTAGCCCAAGTTTCTTTAGCTTCACATGATATTGGTTTTATTTGTCTACTGAGCCAATCAGTAGCCACCAATCTAAATATAAAATTAGAAGTTAGTTTAGCAGAGTTAAATTTTGATAAGATTAATTTAATCAAAGAAGCCTATAGAGACAGGGTTGTTAGTGATTTAGCAAAATACCCAGCAGTTTTAAGGGATGTTTGTTTTGTAGTTTCTGATAAAATACTATACAATGATATATATGAGCTTATCTCATCCTTTAATCCTTTGATTAAAAAAGTTGAGTTATTTGATGTTTATTCTGGAGATAGATTAAAAGATGGTGAAAAAAGCTTAGCGTTCCATTTGACTTATCAGGACCCCAGCAGAACACTAAGCTCACAAGAGGTTGATGAGATCGAAAAACAACTATTAGTTGAGATGGATGAAAAATTTGATGCAAGATTAAGAAATTTTTAATAAATATATTATATGTTTAACACATCAGGAGACATCTTAAATCTCGTTTTAGCTCTTTCAGTGGCAGTGCTTACTGCTTTTATTGTAGTGGCTCTATATTATTTTATAGCTAGCATTAAAAAAATACATAATGTTGCCAGTGGAGTAGAAAGGGGTCTTGAAAAGACAGAGGAGGTAATAGATATAGTTAAAAGTAAAATAAATAGCAGCACAAGCCATCTCCTTATTGTATCAGAGTTTGCCAAGCAGGCGATGAAATTTTTTACTGATAATAAAAAGAAAAAGAGCAAAAAGGAGTCAAAAGAAGAGAAGGGTTTAAAAAGAGTAAAAAAATAAATTAGAAAAAATTAGTATAAAAAAACAAAGGAAAAATATCCTTTGTTTTTTTATAGACTATATTTTTTATTTACAATCCTTATTGCTACACTTTTGCTTTCCGTCTTTAGTAAATATCATAAGAGCACCACACTTTTTACAATCTTTACCCGTTGGCTCGCCTTGGTATATATTTTTACATTGAGGGTAGTTGCTGCAGGCATAGAATACCCCACGCTTGCTAATCTTTTTAACAATTTGTCCTATTGTGCAAACCGGACAGGTAACTGGCTCCACGCCATGACTAGAAATATTTTTAATATTTTTACATTTTGGGTAAGCGCTGCAAGCTAAAAATGGTCCGTATTTACCAAGCTTTACACTCATCTTAGAACCACATTTATCACAAAGCTCATCTTTATATTTTTTTTGCATTTCGATAACCTTGGGATCGCTTTCTTTCTTCTTTTCCTTGTCACTAGCTAAACCTTTAATATTTTTGCAATCAGGATAGGCACTGCAGGCTAAGAATTTACCAAAGCGACCAGTTTTGATTATCATTTTTGCGCCACATTTGTCGCAAACTTCTTTTGATTCTTCTGTAGGCATAATTTCTTCCTTTTTAATTTCTTCGTATTTTTTTTCTAAATTAGATGCAAATTCGCTATAAAATTCTGATATAACCGGTTGCCACTTCTTGGTGCCTTGAGCAATTAAGTCAAGATTTTTTTCCATCTCAGCGGTAAAATGATAATCAACTATATTTTTGAAGTGAGCTACTAATAAATCATTTACTATAAAGGCAATTTCAGTAGGCGCTAATCTTTTGCTTTCATCTCGTACAACGTAGTTACGTGTCAAGATGGTGTTTATGGTTGGTGCATAAGTAGAGGGTCTACCTATGCCGTGCTTTTCCATTACTTTTACTAAACCTGCATCAGAATATCTAGCGGGAGGGAGAGTTTCGTGTTTTTGGGAGCTAACTTTAAGTAGTTTAATAGTATCTCCTTCACTTGTAATAGGCAACTGCTGTTCACTGGTTTTTTCTGGCCATATTTTTAAGTAACCAGCAAAAGTTACTATTTGACCATTTGCTCTTAAGAGATAAGTATTTTTTCCCTTCTTTGCCTCAGTGTCTATAGTGGTTGAGCTAACTATGGCTGGAGCCATTTGACTAGCCACTGCTCTTTGCCAAATTAATTTATAAAGTTTTAATTCTGAACCCTCTAATTCTTTTTCAAGTTTTTCCGGTGTGTTTTCTACTTCAGTGGGCCTAATGGCTTCGTGGGCCTCTTGAGCAGTTTTGTCCTTTGTTTTAAATACCTTTTTACTTCCATAAAACTCTTTCCCTAGATTATTTTCTAAGTAAGTCTTTGCCGCTGTTTTAAATCTGCTTGAAAGGTTAAAAGAGTCTGTTCTCATGTAGGTGATAAAACCTTTTTCATAAAGTTTTTGGGCAAGCATCATAGTCTGCTTAGCACTATAGCCCAAATATCTATTGGCTGTTTGCTGCAAAGTAGAGGTGATAAATGGAGCAGCTGAGTTTTTCTTAATATCTTTTTTTAAGACAGATTTGACACTGTAATTTGATTTGTTTAATTCTTCTTCTAGGATTTTAGCTTGCTTTTCTTTAATCTCTAACTTAGTGAGAGTTTTTTTGTTTATTTTAACAAGCTTGGCGTTAAAAACTTCTTTCTTTTTAGTTTCAAGCTCAGTATTAAGTGACCAATACTCTTCATTTATAAATTTTTTAATTTCTCGCTCTCTTTCAATGATAAGTCTTATAGCTACACTCTGGACTCGGCCAGCTGAAAGTCCCCTGGCAACCTTTTTCCAAAGCAAGGGGGATAGCTTATAACCCACCAAACGATCTAAAATACGTCTTGCTTGCTGAGCGTCGACCATGTCAAAATTAATGGCCCGCGGATTTTCTAAAGCTTTTAAAATAGCTTCTTTGGTAATTTCATGAAAAACAATTCTCTCGCTTTTACCATCCTCTATTTTTAAAGCTTTTTCTAGGTGCCAAGCGATCGCCTCACCTTCGCGGTCTTCATCAGAGGCTAGTATTACACGATCTGCTTTTTTAGCAGCCGCTTTTAAAGTACTAATAGTTTTTTTTGCTTTGTCGGCAACTACATAAGTAGGTTCAAAATTCTTTTCTAAATCTATACCTAGTTCAGATTTAGGTAAATCTCTAATATGACCAAAGGATGATTCTACCTGATAAGTTTTAGGTAAAAACTTACTTATAGTTTTGGCTTTGGTTGGTGATTCTACTATGATTAATTTCATAAGCTTCTTATTTTATCTATACTTAAACTTAAAATTTAGCAAGTGTTATTTTTAAGTGTACTATTTATTCACAGAGTGTCAATGTTTAGCTATAGTACTTTAAGATATCATCACAGCTTAAAAGTGGGTAAGCACCGTCTTGTATAAGCTGATTATTGCCTTTATAGTTTTTAGAAAAAATACTACCAGGTATAGCGAAAACATCTTTATTCTGCTCACAAGCAAGGCGAGCTGTTATAAGAGCACCAGATCTTTCTTGGGCCTCAATTATTATAATAGATTTAGCTAAAGCAGAAACAATTCGATTTCGCCGAGGAAAGTTTTCTTTACTGGGTTTTACCTGGGGAGGAAACTCTGATAATAGTAATCCGCCAGAGCTTATTATTTTCTCAGACAAAGCTAAATTCTCTTGGGGGTAAATATTTTCTCTATATAGACCAGAGCCTAAAACTGCTACTGTTTTGCTTTTAGTATCAAGGGCACATCTATGGGCTAGTGTATCAACTCCATAGGCTAGACCACTTATAACTAAAGTTTTTCTCCAGAGGCAAAGAGGTTTAATTATCTTTTCTATAGTGCGGCTTGCCTGAGAGCTATTTAAACGAGAGCCAACAACGGCGAGAGTGAAATTATAGTTATCATTTAATACATCTATGTCGCCTTTGTAAAATAAAAAAGGTGGCGGTTTATGTATCTCTTCAAGAATAGCAGGATAGGTGTTATCGCCTCTAAAAACTAAGTCTATATTTTCTTTAGCCAATCTCTCTTTATGATAGCTTAGATTGAACTTAAGGCGCCAAAGATTAAATTTAGAAACAAAAGATTTATTTACGCTATAGCGATCCAATAAATTAAAAGAGTTTATTTCTTTTCTTAACTTACAATTATTTATTATTTCATTTGCATCCTCTATTTTTATAAAAGGACATAAAGTTAAGTATAGATAAAAA
>CAZUDJ010000013.1:0-9920 GCA_964618575.1 uncultured Gammaproteobacteria bacterium
ATATATAGATTAGAAAGGAAGAAATAAACAATATGCCAAAAAAAGTAAATAAGCATAGAAAACAAGATTCTTGGAAAAACCAGGTAGTTAGCACTTCTTATAAAAAAACTGGCAAAAAAAAGGAAATTTTTAACAAAAAAAAGATTTTCTTGGCTTTGTTCTGGTTAGCTTTAGCTACTCTTGTAGTGGTTGTTGCTTATGTCGCTTGGATTTCTCGTGATTTACCTAACCCTAATCAGTTGTTGGAACGCGAGATTACGCAAAGTACTAAAATATATGACCGAACCGGTGAAAATATATTATATGAAATCCATGGTGATGAGAAAAGGACTATGATATCCCTAGATGACTTACCTGATCATGTTAAGTATGCCTCAGTTGCTATAGAAGATAAGAATTTTTATAACCATGGTGGTTTTTCAGTTTTTGCGATAATAAGAACCGCTATTACTAATGTAATTTACAATCGTCGGGCCGGTGGATCAACCTTAACGCAACAGTTTATTAAGAATGCTGTTTTAACACCAGAAAAAAAGATAACTCGTAAAATAAAAGAGGTAGTAATGGCCTATAGATTGGAAAAAAAATTTAATAAAGATGAAATACTGCAAATGTATTTAAATGAAATTCCCTATGGTTCAAATGCTTATGGTATAGAAGCAGCTAGTTTAAAATACTTTGATAAACACGCCAAAGATATTAGTATTGCCGAATCAGCTCTTTTGGCTGCCTTAGTACAGTCACCAAGTAGATATTCTCCGTATGGACCAAATAAAGAACTCTTATTGGGTCGTAAAGATTATGTTATTAAATTGATGGCTGAACAGGGCTATATTGAAAAAGATGAGGCCGAGCTAGCCAAGCAAGAGGAGATAGAGTTTGCGGGACCAGAAACTAATATAACCGCTCCTCATTTTGTTATGTATATCCGCAACATCTTAGCAGAAAAATACGGTGAAAAAATGATAGAACAAGAGGGTCTACAAATTTACACTACACTTGATTTGTATAAACAAAAAATAGCAGAAGAGGTAATAGCTGAAAAAACAGAAAATTATTTAAGTAAGTATGATGCAAACAATGCTTCTCTTGTTTCCCTTGACCCTAAAACCGGTCAAGTCTTAGCTATGGTTGGATCAAGAAATTTCTTTTCTGAAGAAATAGACGGGCAGGTAAACGTTTCTCTGCGTCCTCGTCAACCAGGCTCTTCTCTTAAACCACTGGCCTATGCTGCCTTGTTTGAAAAAGGCTATACTCCAGATACTATTTTATATGATGTTACAACAAATTTTGGTGGTTCAGGTGACGATTATATCCCTCGTAACTATAATTTAAAGCAAAATGGACCAGTTAATCTCAGAAAAGCTTTAGCTGGCTCACTTAATATTCCGGCTGTTAAAACTTTGTACCTAGCTGGCATCGACAATGTTCTAAATTTAGCCGAGGAGGCGGGCTATACCACTTTATATCCTAGGGATCGTTTTGGACTAGCGCTTGTCTTAGGTGGGGCTGAGGTGACCTTACTAGAGCATGTTAATGCTTACAGCATCTTCGCTCGGGATGGAAAGATAAATAACATTGTCAGTATATTAAGAATAGAAGATAAAAATGGAAATATTATTGAAGAATATGAATCTGAGGAAAGGGATGTCTTAGATCCTCAAGCAGCTAGAATGATAAATAGTATTTTATCAGATAATTCAGCTAGAGCCTTCACTTTTGGTACTAATAATAGTTTGACTCTAGGCAATAGGCCGGTAGCTGCTAAAACTGGAACCACAAACGAGTATCGTGATGCTTGGACTGTAGGTTACACACCTTCTATTATAACTGGAGTTTGGGTAGGAAATACCGATAACAGAGAAATGAAAGGAGCAGCTGATGGTTCTGTGGTCGCCGCACCAATTTGGCAAGAATTTATGAAGAGGGTTTTAGGCGACACCCCGATAGAAGAATTTAAAAAACCTGATAATTATGAGACAGGAAAGGATATTATTGACGGCAAATTACCTGAAACCAAAATAAAAATAGATAGTTCAAGTGGACAACTGGCCACTAGCCTAACACCGCCAGAGCTAGTTTCAGAAATTTCAGCCATAGAGCATCACTCTATTTTATATTACATTGATAAAAATGATCCTTTAGCTGAATTTTCAGAATCAAAAGAGAAAGATCCTCAATTTGAGGCTTGGGAAGGAGCTGTAACAGCTTGGGCAGAAAAGAATTCAACCACCACAAAATTATTAAAAGATTTTGAAAATCTTTATAATGAAGAAAACAAGCCAAATGTAGAGATACTTAGTCCTCAAGATGGGCAAAATATAAATGATGATAATTTAATGATTGAGATTAAGGCAGAGGCAAAACGAGGGATTACTAATATCAATTATTTTATCAACGGAGGTCTTTGGTATAGTGGAGGTCAAAATGAAACTCTAGTTAATAAAGCATTACCTCCTCTTAAAAAGGGTTATCACAATATAATGGTAAGAGTTTGTGATGATGTTAATAATTGTTCAGAAAGCAGTGTGGATATAAATTTAAAGAATAAAACCAGCGACACTTTACTTAAAAGCGCGGTTTCTATAATTTCTCCTAATAGCGGAGTAGCTATAAATAAAATAGACTTTCCTTTAGAGGTGTCGTTAAACATTGATAATTACCAAAACGCTTCACGGCTTTTAGTTTTTGTTGCCTCAGAGGATGAAAGTGATATAAAAATGTTAGCTGATATTGATAATTTAAGCGGTTCTAATTTTTCTGTTTATTGGAAAAATTATCCAGAAGAAGTGGGTGTATATAAAGTATATGCTGAACTAAAAACATGGGAGGGTGAAACTATAAAGAGCAACGATGTTTCTTTAAATGTGTCCTAATTCTAATAACTAAGTAATAAGAGCTTTAAGGTTTTTTGTTTAAGCTTAAAACCGTAAATTTTATGCTTCTATTTTTCCATATAATTATAATACTACTATCCTTTTATTTATTGGCTATAATTTGTGATCGCTATTTTGTTAATTCATTAGACCAAATTGCGCAGAAATTAAAAATGAATTCTGATATGGCAGGAGCCACTTTTATGGCAATTGGTAGTAGCGCTCCAGAGTTATTTATAGCTCTTATTGCTCTTTTCAAGCCGGGCAATGAAGCTATGGGGGCAGGCACCATTGTTGGTTCCGCCTTATTTAATGTTTTAGTAATTATTGGCGCCTCAGCCATGGTGAAAAAAGCTTTTATATCTTGGCAACCTGTCATACGCGATTTAATTTTTTATTCCGCTAGTATAATTTGGCTACTAGTTTCTTTTCGTGATGGTAGTGTCAACCTAAGAGAGTCATTAATTTTTGTCGGAATTTATTTGCTTTATATTGTAGCGGTTTTAAATTGGCGGAAAATATTACCATATAAAGATAATGAGAGAATAGAAGACGAGGAGAGTGAAAGAGAGCTGCCTGATCAAGGTGATTTTATGGCTAACTTCAAAACCAAGGTTTATAAAAGTTTAGATTTTATTTTTCCCAAGGCTGATAAATATTGGACCGTTTTCTTGTTTTCAGTTACAATGATAGCTGGTTTAGCTTATATTTTAGTTGAAAGTGCGGTTGAAATTGCTGTAATATTAAATATCCCTTCAGTTATTATAGGTTTAACTGTTTTGGCAATTGGGACCAGTATTCCTGATTTAGTCTCATCTCTTGTGGTTGCAAAACAAGGAAGAGGTGGCATGGCAATATCAAATGCCTTAGGTTCAAATATATTTGATATTTTAATAGGATTGGGGCTACCTTCGTTATTGGTAATAATAATTTACGGCAATAATATTCCAGTGGTAACTGAAAATTTAGTCAGTTCAATAATTTTATTGTTTGCAACAGTTATTGCTATTTTGTTTTTATTAATTATGCGGCATTGGCGTTTAGGGAAGTATTCAGGTCTATTTTTAATTGGACTTTACCTTACTTACTTAAGCTGGGCAGTGATGCAAGCTATATAAATTAACTTTGTGTCTATGGTAATTAAAAATAAAAAAAATCTAAAAGTCGCGTATTTTAGTATGGAAATAGCTTTAGAAACAGATATTAAAACATACTCTGGTGGTCTTGGAGTTTTAGCTGGAGACATACTTCGCTCAGCTGCTCATTTAAATCTACCAGTAGTGGGAGTGACTATGTTAAGTAGGAATGGCTATTTTGATCAAGTCATAAATAAGGAGGGGGCACAAGTAGAAAAAGCGGCCAAAAAATATGATTATTCAAAGCTCCAAAAAATAAAAGAAACTGTTTCAATGAAGCTAGGAGACGACACTCTTGAAATTGCAGCTTGGCAGTATAATCTTAAAAGACGAGATGGTGGTATTTCTCCTATCTATCTTTTAGACACAAAACTAAAAAGTAATAAGAAAAAATATCAAAATATCTGTGATGATTTATATGGTGGCGATAAAGACTACCGCCTGCTTCAGGAAATAGTTTTAGGAAGAGGTGGTTACCTAATGCTTAAAAAGCTAGGTTATAAATTTGACAAAATCCATATTAACGAAGGTCATGGTAGTTTTGTAACAACAGCTAAGTTTTTAGATATAAAAAATAAAACTGAAAAAGAGAAGATAAAGATAGTAAAAAATACCTGTGTCTTTACTACTCATACCCCGATTAAAGCGACCATGGATATTTTTAAGTTAGAGGATGTTTTAAAATACCAAGCAGATTTTCCCTATCACTTAAAAAATTTAGTAGAAAACAAAAAAGTTAATATGACGGAACTAGGAATGTATTTTAGTTCTTATGTAAACAGCGTGGCTTTATCCCATCAAAAGGTTTCTACTAAAATGTTTCCAAAATTTAAAATTAAAAATGTTACCAATGGTATAGATACTTACACCTGGACTAGCCCTAAGATGGCTGAGTTATTTGATAAGTATGTGCCTGAGTGGCTAGACTCTAGTGCCAACTTAAAAGAGGTAAAAAAAATACCGGAAAATGAAATTTGGGAGGTTCATCAAAAAAATAAAAGAGCTTTAATTTCTCTTGTTAAAAGAAAGAAAAAAATTGAACTTGAGGAAGGTATTTTTACCATAGGCTTTGCCAGAAGATTCACAGCTTATAAAAGACCGGACTTTATATTGCGTGATATGAAGCGCTTACTTAAAATTCAAGCGAAGTCTGGTAAATTGCAAATTATTTTTGCTGGTAAGGCTCACCCTCATGATGATGTCGGTAAAAAATTTGTCCTCGAGGTAAATAAGATTGCCAGTAAATATAAGGATAAAATAAAAATTATTTTTATGCCCGCCTATGACATGGACATGGCTAAAGTTATTATCCCTGGCGTAGACCTGTGGCTAAATAATCCTATTCCACCCAATGAAGCATCAGGTACTAGCGGCATGAAAGCTGTTTGCAATGGTGTGCCTCAATTTAGTACTTTTGATGGTTGGTGGTGCGAGGGTTATAAAAAAAATAAAACTGGCTGGTTAATAGGTGATAAAAAAATTACTAAAAAGAATGCAGATAAAGAAGATTTGTATAGTCTTTATAAAGTTTTAGAAGAAGACATAATGCCTCTTTATTACAAAAAACCCCTCACTTGGCAAAAATTAATGCGTTCAACTATCTATATTAACGCTCCCTTTTTTAGCACTGAAAGAGTGGTAAGGGATTATGCCAAGAATGCTTACAAGATTAAGCTATAATTTACTCTTAAATTAATAATTATATGGCAACAACTAAGACTAAAAAAACAAGTAATAAAAAAAGCTCTAGCAAAAAAAAGAAAGAACAGTTTAAGCTTAGTGGTTCAGAAATTGTAGACAAGGTAAAGGACTTGATAAAAGAAGGAAATGTTAGAAGAATAATTATTAAAAATGAAAAAGGTGAGCTAATGCTAGAGATCCCAGTAACCATTGCTCTGGTGGGAGCTGTTTTTGCGCCCACTTTAGCAGCTGTAGGCGCTCTGGCTGCTCTTGTTTCCAATGTAACTATAGAAGTAGATAGAAAATAAAAATAGTACATTTAAAAAAGGAGGTAAAATGAAAGTAGAAGCTTGTGTTCGTTGTAAAGTTTGGATAGTAGATGGTATAAACTTAGAAGAAAAAGAGAAAACAGCCCTAGCAACTCTTTCTGAAAGAGGAATAGTAAAACCAATATTTTATAATATGGTTTGTTGCAGGTGTCAGTCAAATTTGGGACAAGCTGTTTCAAACACTCTTCTAAAATTACTTGCTTAATAAAAAAACAGCTACAAAAAGTAGCTGTTTTTTATATTTTTTTAGTCTTAGAAAGAGTTCCTTGTCTAAGAGTTTTCAATTATTTTAAGAACCTCTTCAGTTTTCTTTTTTACCAAGTCCTCACTTATCCCTTCTAAATTAAGTCTAACTTTTTCCTCAGTATTGGAACCACGAACATTAAACCAGAAATCGGGGTAAGTAATACTAATTCCATCTAGTTTAGAAATATCAGCGTCGGAAAAAGCTTCTTCTAGTTTACCAAGTACCAAATCTTTATTCTTTACTTCTCGGTTAATTTCACCAGAGTTGAAATATTTTTTATATTGTTTTACATACCTGGAAATAGGCTGACCAATCTGAGAGAAGTAGGCTAGTAATTTTAACACCATGATAGTGGGATATTCAAAACAGCCCATCTCTGCATTGAGATAGAAGTGTCCAGAGGATTCCCCAGCAAAGTATATATCTTCTTTTATCATCTGTTCTTTGATAAGAGAGTGGCCCACCCTAGTCACCACTGGGGTGCCGCCATGCTCACTTATTAAATCTGGGCTAATTTTTCCTGGTCTAACATCATAGCCAATTTTTGAGCCTGGCCTATCTTTCAAAAATATTTTAGCCAATAATCCTCTTAATATAGCTGGGTCTATAGTCTCCCCCTCATCGTCTATAAAAAATATTCTATCGCCATCACCGTCACTAGCTATTCCCAAGTCTGCTTCTTTAGCAAGAATAGCTTTCTTTATCTCCACTAAGTTCTCTTCCTTTAGGGGGTCAGCTTCGTGAGCAGGGAATGTTCCATCGAGGTTAAAGTTTAATTTAATTAATTCACAACCCTTCAGCTTTGAAAACATTTTATCTAAATACAGAGAACCCATGCTGTTAGCTGCGTCAGCTACAACTCTCAAGCTCTTAATCTTACTAATATCAACCTTAGAGAAAGAAAAATCAATCTCTTCAGCTAAAGAATCTTTAAGAGGGATAACTTTACCAGGACTAGAGCTTAACATGAATCTATTTTCAAGAATCTTTTCTTTTAAAAATTCTA
This sequence comes from uncultured Gammaproteobacteria bacterium, assembly GCA_964618575.1. Lineage (GTDB taxonomy): Bacteria > Patescibacteriota > Patescibacteriia > Patescibacteriales > UBA12465 > UBA12465. The sequence goes on from CAZUDJ010000013.1 coordinate 7,275, forward strand.
TACCGGTTTCACCACTAACCGGACCACCTTTAGCTCTTACCATTTTAAATCCATTCCACTCCTTAGGGTTGTGTGAAGCTGAAACAATTATACCACCATCATAATTATTTTTTCCGACCGCGAAATAAAAAGTAGGAGTAGAGGCAAGGTCAAGGTCGTAGACATCAGCCCCAGCGTCACTAAGGCCTCTAATTAAGTTTTCTTTAAGCATGGGGGATGAGACTCTCATGTCTCTGGCAACAGCAATTCTTAGCTTCTTTCCCTCTACATAGTCGGGGTCATTTTTTCTAAGTTCAACAAAAGCTAGGCCAAGAAGATAGCCAAGCTCATTGTCAAAATCCTGGCAATATATGCCACGGATATCATAAGCTTTAAATATTTTTGGATTTATTGCTAACATATAATAAAACACTTCCTAAGCCGAGCCAAATACTAATAAGATTAATAAGCCAGCCGAACCAAGGAATTGAAAATAATAGTGAAATAATTATAACGCCTAAAAGTAAGGGCCAAAATAAACTGCGATAGTTTGTCTGTAACACTTTTTTAATTAAGATGTCTCCTAAAATTAACGCCGCTAAGGATTGTCCCACAAAAATAGACACCAACCACAGAGATAAAATAACTAGAGAAAAAGGAATGCCAATTATAGTAAGGGCGCTTATAATAGCAATAGGAGGTAAAATTAAGAAACTAAGCATACCCCAAAGCAAAGCTTTAGCGGGGGCTTGCTTAAACTGGAAGATAAGATTTTTGCTATGTTTACTTAGGGTAGAAATTATAATAAGACCAATAAATAAAAGAGAGAGAATAGAGAATAGTCTCATCCACCACCAGTTATTATCTTCTAGTTTATTATTAGTTTTAAAATTTTTATGATTAATTTCGCCTGAGACTACAGAGGAGTTACTTAAAGCTATATCTTTTTTAGCATAATAATTTAAATTGCCATTGATAGTAGCGCTTTTATCAAGAAATAGACCACCATTTTCTTTATTGTTGTATATTCTAAAATTTGCGCTCTCTCCCACTTTTGCAGAAACAAAAACACTAGTGGCATAGGCATTTACACCACCAGAGACAGTGCCACGAATATTTGATTTAAAGGCAGCTACTATAAGATCCCAGCCTATTTTAGAATTTTCACCTATTATTACTTGAGAGCCAAAAGCGTTTACATTTCGAGCAACCGCCCCATTTATAATAACCGAATTAGCTATTACCCTAATATTACCACCAACCTCACCTTCAATATTTATATCTTGGGCAAGAGCAATAATGTCACCCTCAACTCTACCACTAACGCTAAGGTTACTAGTTGCGACTATAAGGTCGCCACTTATCATGCCATCAATTATGATGTTTTCACCATAAGCCAGGAGGTTTCCACTAATAATTTCGTCTGAAGCAACAAAGATAGTTCCTTTTTCTTCTTCATCATCAGCATTAAGAGCAAAGATAGGAAAAAAAACAAGAAAGGCGATTAATAAAAAATGCTTTAATTTTAATTGCATAATGTTGTTTATTTTAAAAAAATAGGCTATTCTTAATAAGATTACATCTTAATTATACTTCAAAATGTCAAGAGAAGCAATAAAAAATTTAATATTAGAAAAAAAAGGAGAGATTACAAGTCGCAAAGGTTTAGAGGCTATTAAAAGAATTTATTGTAAGGAATATAAGTTAGATTCAATTAGTAATTCTCAGATTTTAAGTGCTTATCAAGAGTTAATCTCTGAGTCTAAAATGGAGAGATCTTCAGATTTAGAGAATATACTAAGAAAAAGAGCTATTAGAACTATGTCTGGGATTGCCCCAGTGGCAGTTTTAACTAAATCTTATCCTTGTCCCGGAACTTGCGCTTATTGTCCTCGCGAAGAAGATGTACCAGTGAGCTATCTTTCAAACGAGCCGGCTGTTATGAGGGCGATAAGGTGTAACTATAATCCCTATAAACAGGTGGTTTGGCGACTACAGGCGCTAGAGAACAATGGACACGAACCTAGCAAAATGGAGGTTATCGTTATTGGGGGCACCTGGAGTTATTTACCTAAAAAATATAAATATTGGTATATTTTAAATTGTTTTAAGGCCGCTAATGATTATCAGTCCTTAAAAAATAAAAATAAAAATAAATTAGATAAAAATATTCCACTTAGTGGTATTGTTGCCCCCTATAAACAAAGTCTAAGCCTTAAAGACTTGCAAGCTTATTTAAAAAAAGAACAAAAAAAGAATGAAACTAGTGCTTATAAAATAATAGGACTCACTCTTGAGACTAGACCAGACTACATAGATGTAGCTGAACTCTTAGAAATGAGAGAACTGGGTTGTACCAGAATAGAAGTGGGTGTGCAGGCAGTGGACGATAAGATATTAGAACTAAACAAAAGAGGACACGGAGTTTTAGAAATAGCAAGAGCAACAGAGCTTATGAAGCGCTATGGTTTTAAGATAACCTACCATTTTATGCCTGCCTTACCTGGTTCTAGCCCGGCAAAAGACTTTGCAATGTTTAAAAAACTCTTTAGTGATAGTCGTTTTCAACCCGATCAAATTAAATTTTACCCCACTGTTGTAGTTGAGGGCAGTTTGCTTTACAAATGGTACATGGATGGCAAATACAAACCTTATACTGACAAACAA
>CAZUDJ010000014.1:0-9844 GCA_964618575.1 uncultured Gammaproteobacteria bacterium
TTATGAAAATTCTTATCATTGAAGATGACGCTCAAATTGTTAGCTTTATCTCTAAATCTTTGAACTCTAAATCTTGGTTAGTTGAGAGTACAAACAACGGACAAGAAGGACTAAAAATGGCTCAAAATGGTAGCTATGCCTTGCTTATTTTAGATCTTAATCTACCAGGATTAAGTGGTCGCGAAATAATTACGAAACTTAGAAAACAAAAGATAAATTTAGCTATTATTGTTCTTAGTGTTAGAAGTAGTCTTGATGATAAAAAAGAATTATTTAAATTAGGCGCAGATGATTATCTAACTAAACCTTTTTTAATAGATGAGCTAATCGCTCGAATTGAAGCTTTGTTAAGACGCCCTTTGCAAATTAGATCAGGCAACATAAGACTAGGCACTCTTGTTTACAATACCACGTGTCGTATATTTACTAGGGCTAATAAAGAATTATACTTAACTAAAAAAGAACATAACTTACTTTTATTTCTTCTTAGAAAAAAGAATAGTATAGTTTCAAAAGGTGAGATTTTAGAATATGTTTGGAACTATAACAGCAATCCCAATTCTAATTCTATAGAAACTCATATCGCTATCTTGCGTAAAAAAATAAATATAGATAATCAAATAAACCTAATTCATACTTTCCCTGGTAGAGGTTACAAACTGAGTTTAAAAAAATTAAGCTAAATCTAGAGAAACTTTTTATGTTTTATTTTATCTGGTAAATAGGATTGTTCTGAGTCATCTTCTAAGGGGGTGTATTTATAGTCTTTGCCATAATCTAAATCTTTCATCATCTTAGTGGGCGCATTGCGCAGATGAAGTGGTATGGCTAAATTACCACTGAGCTCAACCTCTGCTTTGGCTTTATTATAAGCTTGATAGGCACTAATATTTTTTTTGCTTTTCGCCAAATAGATAACACAGTGAGCCAAATTAACACCCGCCTCGGGTAAGCCAATTTTTAAACAGGCTTCATGACTAGCGTTGGCGAGTAGAAGAGCACTGTTATTTGCTAGGCCAATATCTTCGGAGGCAAAACGAATAAGACGCCTGGCAATATATAAGGGATCCTCTCCCGCTTCTATCATCCTCGCTAAATAGTAAACGGCAGCATCTGGATTATTACCACGCATTGATTTATGAAGAGCGGAGATTAAATTGTAATGCTCTTCCCCATCACGGTCATATAATAAATTAGGCTTATTGGCAATTTGCTTAATTAATTTACTAGATATCTCACTCCCAAAAGAGTGAGCACTTTCAAGTATACCAAGAGCGCGTCTGGCGTCACCATTGGCGAGTCTTGCAATTAAAGTAATATCCTTAGCAGAAATTTTAGTATTTAAAGTTTTAGCGGCCTGCTTAACAATTTTTTTTAAGTCATTTTCTGATAATGCCTCTAAAACTATAAGTTTTAATCTTGACAAAAGCGCTCCACGTAGAGCAAAGCTAGGATTTTCAGTCGTGGCCCCGATTAAGACTAAACTTCCTCTTTCTACATGGGGCAAAAGAGCGTCCTGTTGTGTCTTATTCCAGCGATGTATTTCATCTATAAATAGATAGGTTTTTTGGCCGAGGCGTCTATTTTCTTCTGCTCGCGTAACTACTTGCTTTAGATCAGATACTCCACTTGAAGTGGCACTTAGTTCTATAAAATCAGCCTTAGTTTCTTTAGCAATGATAAAAGCTAGGGTAGTTTTACCACTACCTGGCGGCCCCCAAAAAATAAGGGAGGGGACATTATCAGAAGTAATAGCTTTAAACAGCCAAGACTCTTTACTTATAATTTTCTCTTGACCAACAAATTCTTTTAGAGTTTCTGGTCTAAGTTTTGCTGCCAAGGGTATGTTTATAGCCATAAAATATTTTTATACTTTTATATATCATCAAGAAGCATTGCTAGATATTATTCTTGTCGCAAGGCCACTATAGGGTCTAAGTTAGCTGCCTCTTTAGCTGGCCTATAACCAAAGATAAAGCCAGAACTAATAGAAAACACAAGGGAGACTAAAACTCCCTGTATCGGAAAAGAAAAATTCCAATTAAGTCCAAATGATTTTGCTCCTATGCTCAGAGCATAGGCCATGGCTAGGCCTAAAAGGGCTCCCACCAACCAGCCCCAAAAAGTTATTAAAATTGCTTCTATTAAAAACTGTAAGGTAACATCTTTTTTTGTAGCCCCTAGAGCTTTTCTAAGCCCTATCTCTGGAGTTCTCTCCGAAACTGTTACATACATAATATTCATAATACCAACACCACCTACCAAAAGAGATATCAAAACGATGGCAAAGAGAAGTAAAGTTATAGCATTTGTAACAATGCCTAATGTTTCTATAATCTCTGCAGTTGTCGTTACTTTAAAATCGTCTTGTTCTGGATTACCTATGTCGTGCCTTTCTCGAAGTAGGTAGCTAATTTCCAGGGCTGTTTCATCTGCCTTGTCAACATCTTTAATTTGATGCACAAAAGACATGGCATAATCTATGCCCAGAATTCTTTTATGTAAAGTTTTAATCGGCATATAGACCATATCATTGAAGTCCATAAAAGGATAAACACCGCCCTGCTCTTCTAGACTGCCTAAAACCCTAAATTTCTTTCCATCTATAGTTACAAGCTTGCCCACTGCAGACTGGTCACCAAAAAGTTTTTCTTTTAGCTTGCTCCCCAAAACAGCCACCAAGCTTTGACTCTCGTCATCCTCTTCACTGAAGAAAACTCCATCCTCTACTACTGTTTTATTATCAATTAAAACATAGGGCGCAGAAACTCCCATCACTAAAGCAGTCTCACTTACATTTGTGTACGATATTTTTTCTTGGCCCAAAGAGCTCGCATAACTAGTTATGACATTGTCGATTTCATTTATAGCCTCCATGTCTTCAATCTTTAGACTAGTTATTTCTCCAGTTTGGAAGCTAGCATTGTCACTGGGCACTCTGGTTTCAGTTTGCAAAATATTGCTACCATATGACTCAACTTCACCTGAGACTAATTCAGAAATTCCATCTCCAGCTGAAAATACTACTAATATTGCTGCCACGCCTATAACCATGCCTAACACTGTTAAGCTAGTGCGTAAAATATTAAGTCGCAAAGAATTCCAAGCCAAGGCAAAAGCAATTTTAATTTTATAGTATAAGTTATTCATATCGTAAAGCGGTAATTGGATTTAACTCACTAGCTTTTTTCGCTGGATAATAACCAAAAATTATTCCTATTAGGGCTGAAGTGCTAAGGGCTAAAAGAGCATAAGGGAGTGATATGATAAAAGACCAGTCATACCCTAACGAGCTAATTACAATAGAAATTATATAAGAGATAATAATACCTCCGAAAAGACCTATAAGTCCTCCGAATAAAGTTAGGGATATTGCTTCAAGCAAAAACTGTAATCTTATCTGTCTATTCTTTGCCCCTAATGCTTTTCTAAGACCTATCTCTCTTGTTCTCTCTGTTACACCAACTAGCATAATATTCATAATACCCACTCCGCCTACTAGTAGCGATAGGGCGGCCATAGCTGCTAAAAAATATCGGAAGGCGTCGGTAATAGTGGTAACTAACTGAAGCGCATCTCTAAAACTTCTCACGGAAAAATCATCATTTTCCGGATCATCGATATCATGCCTTTCGCGCAGAAGACCTTCTATTAGCAACATGCTCTCGTCAACATTATCCTCACTATCTATCATTACATTTATAGCTGTTAAATAATCTACGCCCGCTATCTCTTTTTGAACAAATTTAAGTGGAGCAAAAATATCTTTATCAGGATTAGAAAAACCACTCGCCCCTTTTTCTTCTAAAACTCCAATGACAGTTAGTTGTCTATTTTTAATTTTAATTTTTTGGCCAAGAGGATTATTGAAAGCAAAAAGCTCAGTGGCTGCATCACTACCTAAAACGGCTAAGGCTGAGTTTGACTCAATTTCATCTTTAGTAAAAAAACGACCAGCAGAAAGAGTCGTTTTCGACAAAGCAAAATAATCACCATTTACTCCCGAGAGAGTTGAACTATAACTTGCATCTTTATAATAGGCGCTTACACTAGTGTTATAAGAAGAGGAGACATATTTTACATGAGGGACATTCGCCTTATCTTTTATTGCTATTGCATCTGCGTCTTTAAGGGTAGTGGTTTTTAAACCAAAAACTGAAGCAGGTGGACCATTGGCATTTGACTGCCCTGGAAGTATTCCTATCATGTCAGAACCAAAGCTATCTACCTGACTTAATATTAAGCTTTGCGCACCAGCTCCTAAAGACATAATAAGAACAACTGCGCCAACCCCTATAACAATACCTAGCATAGTTAAAACACTTCTTGTCTTATTTGACAACAAGGCAGAAACTACAATCTTAAATATTTGACGGAGATTATCTAGCATATCAATTATTTAAGCATTCCTCCATCTTTAGCAAAGCGCCGCTTATTAACTTTTTCATCAGAAACAATTTTACCGTCCAAAATATGGACTATTCTTTCTGCATGTTCAGCCGTATATGTTTCATGGGTTACCAAAATAATAGTATTACCCTTTTCATGAAGTTCTTGTAAAATACTCATCACCTGTTCTCCAGACTTAGAGTCTAAATTACCAGTAGGCTCATCTGCAAAAATAACACTAGGCTTATTTACCAGAGCTCTAGCAATAGCAACTCTTTGTTTTTCACCACCAGATATTTGATTGGTGAAATAAGAGACTCGATGACCCAAACCGACACTTTCTAAAACTTCTTTAGCTCTTCCGGTCATTTTCTCTTTATTATCAGAATATATTAAAGGAAGTTTGACATTATCTAAAACAGAGGTTCGCGCTAATAAATTAAAAGCCTGGAACACAAAACCTATCTCTTTATTACGCAGCCTAGCGAGATCGTCATCATCTAAACTAGAGACATCTTGGCCAGAAAAAATATACTGCCCAGAAGACAATGGATCTAGCATACCTAAGATATGCATGAGGGTAGATTTTCCCGAACCAGATGGTCCCATAATAGAAACAAACTCTCCCCTATTAATTACTAAGTCAATATTTTTTAAAACAACAGTTTTAATATCGCCCAATTCATAATATTTACCCAAGTTCTTTATTTCAATTAATTTATCAGCCATAAATTGTTTTATTATTGAATATGTTCTTTTTAAAGTTGCCTTACTTTACAGACTTAACAAAAGTAATAACCTCATCGCCTTCTTCTAGGCCCTCTAAGACTTCTACTTGCCCATTATCTCCCCGTAGGCCAGTCTTAACAACAACTTCAACAACTGAACCATTTCTTAAAAGTCTAACTTTTTTAAAACCAGCTTCATCAATTATAGCTCTAGCTGGGACCGATATGACATTTTCTTTTTCCTCTGTAGTAATAGTTACATTGGCTGTCATGCCAGATTTAAGGCTAGAACCATGACTGACTAAACTATCCTGTGTTTCACCTATATCCTCAAAAGCGATTTTAACTTTATAATAAACCACTCCGGAAATTAAAGTTTGAGCTGGCTCTATAAATGAAACTTTACCATCAATTACTAAATCATCCGACAAAGCATCTAAGGTAATTTCTACATCATCGTCTAATGATATTTTATTAATATCAGATTCAGAGATATCAACTTCTATTTCAAAGTTACCTTGAGCTAGCATTTTAATAGCTGGAAGAGCACTGCCCCCAACCTGCTCGCCAGGATTATAATTAACTTCAGTAATTATCCCATCTAAAGGCGCTTTAATAATAGCATTATCCAATTGATTATTAATACTGTCTAGGGCCGCTTGTGCTTGACTAAGCTGCGCTTGAGCCAGGGTAACATCCTGTGATCTAGCTGGTGCAGAAACAGAATTTAATCTGGCCTGAGCTAAAATAACTGAATTAGAGGCATTGCTTAAACGTGTTTCTGCATTTATTATTTGTTGTCTGCTAGATAACTCTGTATTATTTAGTGCATTTCTAGCATTTGAAATTGCATTATTTAAAGACACTCTTGCCTGATTTAAATTTTGCTCAGCACTAGCAAGCGAGCTGGCGTAATTTATTTTAGCATTGCTATAGGCTTGAATAGAACCCTCTACTGCACTCGCTGCCATATTTACTTGTGAGCTTTGGGAGATCATTAGATTTTTATTAGCATCTAACTTGCTTTGCGGATAGCTTGCTGAAGTAATAGTTGCCTCAAGCATTGCAAAGGCAGTGCTAAGAGTTGAACTTACTTTAGCCAAGTACTCTCTACTTAACTTAGCGGCTCTGTCTATATCAGAATCAGTTCCACTCTTTTTTGCTTGCGCTATGGCTGACTTTACTTCAGGGAGTATAGATAATGCATCTAAACGACTATTTTTAGTATTACTAAGCGAGCCAACATTTTTTACCCCTAAAACATTTTCCGCATCATCATCATCTAGAATTGTTTTTAAATTATCTAAGGCTACCTCACCAACTAAAACTTTATCAGATAGAGCCAGCATCAGTGATTCCTTGGCATTTGAAATAGCACTTTGACCAGATTTTTTTGTATTCTCAAGTGAGACCAAGGCCGAAGCTACAGCCTCCTCTTGGGGAGTGCTAGTTCCAGGAAGAGGTGATTCAAGGTCAGCTAAGTTTTTCTTAGCCTGAGAAATATTCTCGGCAACAGTTTTTTTCACCTGGGCTAGATCAAGACGAGCTGACTCCTCGCCTGAGCGAGCCTGCTCTATTTCCTTATAGCTTATATTTAAGGATTCAAAACTAGCTCCAGCAAGCAATTTAGATAAATTGGCCTGGGCAATTCTAATACCCGCTTCAGCTTCTAGTTTTTTAAGTTCCAGCGCCTCTGAATCAAGACTGATAAGAGAACTATCGGCTACAACTGTATCACCAACACTCACCATTACCTCAGAAACTCTCCCAGCGCTGAGGAAATTTAAAGATAGTTCTTGAACTGGCTTAACAATACCGACCTCACTTACAGTTTGAACTAATGGTCCAGCTTTTACACTTATAGTTGAATATTCTTCTTTAGCGCCACCCCCGCGAAGGACCAACCAAAGGACCAAAACAAGAAGAACAGCCAGTCCAGCAATTAGCCATTTTTTATATTTTTTCCACATAAATTTAATAAATTAAACATCATCCGAAAGCTCGGATTTCTTTATAATTATAGCAGAAAATCAGCAAAAGTAAAGATTGGGCTTCTAAATAATATAAATTATAAGCTTAAAATATCTACTATAATTATTAGTTGACATAAAGATAAAAGTATGATATTTTAAGCAAGAACAAGAACATTAACATTTAAATATAAAAAGATATGGTTAAAATACTGTACGATCCGAGTTATCCCGGTTTAGAATTTTCTGTAGCCGCAGTACTTGCTAAACTTCAGGCTGATAAAGTAGAAAGAGGACTCTCGAAAATATCTGACATATTCTCTATGGGCACACCGAATTATTTAGTAGAGCCTTGCGTTTTACTAAAATATGAAATTGACAGCGCCCTGCCAGAAGCAAGTAAAGAAGATGGCTTAAAAGAAAATCATCAAGATGATAAGATAGTGTTAATTGGAATACATCCAAAAAACAATGCAGAGAGCCGAAAAGTGCTTGATTTCTTTGATAAATACAAAGATAATATTTTACTATGGGTAGATGATCACAAATGGCCAAAAGACATGGCTGAGTATCTTATGGTATTTAGCAACAATGTAGTTTTTATAGATGAAAACTCAAGTTGTTTAAATATCCTTAAAAATCAAGGCTACGCTATTCCCAATAGTTGGTTGATAGCAGAGGAAAACATGAAAAAATCTAAACCAGAGGACCCTTTGTCAAAAAGGTTTCTCACTTCATTTAGTGCACTTAAAGATTTAAATGATGATGATGGCTTTAAATTTGCCATATTTCAGTCCATAATATATGAAATACTTTTCAATAAAAAATCTGAAAATGTAAACATACTACTAGATGGACTAAGTGACTTAAAGTAAAAAGTACTTTAAAAGAAAGAAATAACTAGACTCAACTTATAATAAGTTGAGTCTATTTTTTTATAGATTTTACAAATTTTAGCATCTCTTTTTTTAAAACTTGTTCTTTATTTTTAAAACTATGATTTGCGCCTGAAATAACTTTAATACCTGAACTCTTTGTCCTAATCTGATTTTCAAACCAAGGAAGGTAGTCAAAAACTTCCCTGTCCGCATACTCATCTTCTGAGGCTAGGATAGTAAGGATAGGCTTCTTTATTTTTTGCAAGACTTCGGACTTTTTCTCAGGACTAGCAAAACAAAAAATTTCCTCCAGACTATCTTTGGTGTATAAACTTAAAAACCTTTGTGCGCTTATAAGTTCTGGCCAATATTTTAAATCTAAAAAATTAGCTCCCTTTCCTTGCTTTAGAAGTTTTTTAGCCTCTAGCTCTGCTTTGGCTAAGAGCTTAGGACTTATGTTTTGTTTTGCATAAGCAAAATCACTCATAGGTGCTAGAAATATTCCGGCCAGGACATTGTCTCGTCGATTTTTAGATAGATAGTAGGCAATTTTATTACAACCGGTCGAATGACCCACTAAAATAATTCTATTAAAGCCCTCCTTCTTAGCTTCTGAGATAGCACCTGATATATCATGGAGTGAATGTTTGAAAATTTCAGCAGCAGAACCAGCTAAAACTGATAAGTAACCTCTGGCTTCTTTTTTATCTATTTTTTTAAAACGATTGTAAAGTCCATAACCCCTGTTATTAAAAATCATTACCGCCCTACTAGTACCTATAAGCTCTCTTGCCAGATCAATTCGTGAAAACAAGTCACCGCCTAAGCCGTGTAAAAAAATGTAGATCTCTTTAGCTTTTTTTGGTCCTAAGATAAGACCATCAAGCATCACCTTATCACTCGCTTGAATTTCTATTATTTTTGCTTGCATGTGTTTAAAGTTAAAATAATTATTTATCATTATCTACAAAAAACTTATAACCACCAATTAAAACAGGTGTGGAAAGAAAATACCAAATAACAACATCATCTAAAGGAAAAACTTGGCCAAAAAAATTTATTGTAAAAAGATAATCACCAGGCCACCACCAATTACCTATTAGCATTGCTACAAACTCATAAACAAAGAACACATAAGCAAAGAATAGGGTTGGCAGCCATGTCTTTTTAAGTAATTTAAAGCGCTTATAAAAAATAATAATTCCCGGAACGATTAAAATAAGAAGCGCTATTAAGTGATAGTCTAAACTTATAATATCGGGATTGATAAAAAATAAGAGGTAAACTATTAGTGATAGTAATAGGTATAAAGCTACTATCCAAACAATGTGTGGAGATATCTTATTATTCTCTTTATCTTCTTCTATAAAGTATTGATAAAATGAAATTACCCAAAAGAAATTAATAAAGGCAAAAAGCATATTTTCAAGAGGAGCAATTCCAAAAAAGCGAGGTAAGATAGACTGGACATCCCAGGAGTTAGCCAATCTCGCCATAATCTCTACTGGCGGGGCAAATAAAATAGTTGTAAGTAGGGAGAATATGAAAATTTTAAACCTAGACTCTTCAAGCCATAAAAAGTTAGCTACACTGGGTGGTCCCAAAACTATAATTATAGAAATTAAATAAACTGGTTTTAATAAATAAACGAAAATACAAGCTAGTAGTACGTAGCTTGCCATTAGTATAATTTTTTGTTTCTTTTGTTTTGACATCATTGCTTCTTACTATAGCAAATTTTATATTAATAATAAAAAAGAGAGATTATTTTAATCTCTCTTTGTTTTTTTCGTACATTAATTTAACTTTTTCTAAACTTAGATCTTTTCTTAGGGTTTGGTTCATCAAATAACCAAGGTCGTAGCGGAGCCTGATTTCC
>CAZUDJ010000015.1:0-9780 GCA_964618575.1 uncultured Gammaproteobacteria bacterium
TAGTGAGCGGGTAAGGGGAATCGAACCCCTCTCTCGACCTTGGCAAGGTCGCATAATAACCACTATACGATACCCGCAATTACGTGGTCCAGGTGGGAATCGAACCCACACGCCGGTTAGGCACAGCATTTTAAGTGCTGCGTGTATACCAGTTCCACCACTGGACCAAGTGTATGCTTTGTGGAGATGATGGGAGTTGAACCCATGTGCAGTCGGTTTTACTAAATAAGTTTACAAGGTTATCCTAGTTTGTTTTTTTAACCTAAACCATAAAAACTAAGCTTAAAGCGATTTAGGCGATTTCTCTTTTGATTTCGAATTAGAAGGGAGAACGCCATCTAATTCTATCTTCACGATTATGACACCAATAAATAGTTATGAAGACTCACTATCTTTGATGGCTTTAGCTTATATTTAAGCTAAAACAGGAGCGTAGCTTGGAGTTGCCCAAGTAAACGCTTTTGTCGATTTGACATTTGTGTTTTTTAGTTGGATTTACGTGACAACTAAGCACGCCTTGAATATTTAGAAAATATCCCACTGTCGATGCCTGGCATCCCCAGTATTTTTCTAAGAATTCTTTGTTAATGTTCTTAGTCTTCTATCTATATCTCTTCGCTTAATAGACTCACGCTTGTCATACTTTTTCTTACCTCTACCAACGGCAAATTCTAACTTTAAAAAGCTATGCTTAGTATATATTTTAAGCGGGACTAGTGTCAAGCCCTCTTCTTGTTTTTTACCTATTAATCTATCGATTTCTTCTCTTTTTAAGAGCAATTTTCTGTCCCGCCTTGAATCATATTCTGGTAAAGGTCCGGCTGGCTTATAAGCTGATATCTGAGAGTTAACTAAATAGAGCTCAGTCTTTCCGTTTTTAGTTTTAGGAAGAACGTAGGCGCCCTTAAGACTCATTAGTCCTCCTTTGGCTGCCTTTACCTCTTGACCAAATAAAACTAGACCCGCCTCATATTTATCGAGAATCTCATAGTCAAATCTAGCTTTTTTGTTCACTGCCAGTGTCGGCATAATTCCATTCTTTTAATTTTTCAATTACCTTTTCGTTATTTAAAATATTTTTTAAGTAACTCTTGTATCCCTCTTCTTCAAACATCTTAAGTGTTTCTGTTTGACCTGCATATTGCATTTTAAGTTCCTCTAACTTCTTATTTACCTCTTCTTCGCTAGGGGAAATTTTTTCTTTTAAAGCTACTTCCCTTATAATTAAAGCTGCCTTTACTCTCTTTATTGCATTAGGTGTCATCTCCAACATTAACTCCGCTCGACTCTTCTTTAAATGCTTAAGATAGTCTTCAAATTTACCACCCTGGCGAGCAATTGATTCCTCAAGCTCTGCCATTAAATTATTAGACTCATTTTCAATTAAAATATCAGGAAAGTGACCAAACTTAGTTTTGTCTATTATAGCAGATATAAGCTCGGACTCATTTTTTAGCTCAATCTTTCTCTTTTTCTCGTGAAGCAAGCTTTCTTCTAAAGCTTTATTTAACTCAGCCATGTTCTTTAATTGAAAACTAGCCGCAAACTCATCATTTAGTTCTGGTAGCACTCGCTCGTAGATATTTTTTATAGAAACTTTAAATTCAACATTTTTACCAGCTAAGTTTTTCTGATGATGATCTTTTGGATAAAAGAGGGTGAATTCTTTTGTGTCATCTTTCTTTAATCCAATAATTTCTTTATCAAAACCAGGTACAAAATAATCTTTGCCTAATACTATGGCTAAATCTTTATGAACTCCATCTTCAATTGGTACTTTTGATAAAAATAACTCTATATCAAGTGTCACCTTATCGCCATCCTTTGCCTCTCGCTTAACTAATTGCTCATTAGCCCTTGAGGCCCTTAAGTCCTCCATGGCTTTTTCTAACTCTTTTTTCTCAATTTTTGCTTCTTCTTTTTTAAGACCTAGGTCTTTATATTTACCTAATTCAATATCAGGCATAAGAGACAGAGTAACTTTATACTCAAAAGGGTTGCCTGGGGCAAGTTTGGTAATATTTACACTAGGTTGTCCAATTGCTTGTCTTGGTTTAATCTGCTCATCAACAATATCGTCCACTGTTTTAGCAATAGCAATATGAGCAGCCTCTTCTAAGATTCCCATCTCGCCAACTTTTTGCTTTAAAACATCCGTTGGTACCTTGCCTGGTCTAAAACCCTCAACTTTAATTTTTTCGGATAATTTTTTTGCTCCTTTTTCAATATAGGGAGCAAACTCCTCAGGAGACAATTCTATACTTATCTCAATTTGTGATTTTTCTAAATCTTTTTTACTTACTTGCATATTTTATATAATATTTTTAATTAACACGGCCAATTAGCCTATATTTTTTATTCTCTGCGCTTACTGTATCAAAATTAGACATAAAAATCAATGTTTTTATTTTAAGTTATTACTACTTAATAGCAGTATCTAAATTAGCTAGAATATAAAAGGACTTAGAAAAAATCCCTAAGTCCTTTTAATTTGTCTATTTTATTCTTTAGTTTAAATTATAGTAAAAGTAAACCAACGATAAGGAGAGCAACTATATTTAAGACTTTAATCATAGGATTGATAGCTGGTCCAGCAGTGTCTTTATAAGGATCACCAACTGTGTCTCCGGTAACAGCTGCTTTATGCGCGTCTGAACCTTTGCCACCAAAATGACCATCTTCTATATACTTCTTAGCATTGTCCCAAGCACCGCCACCAGAAGTCATAGAAATTGCAACAAACACACCAGTTACAATAGAGCCGATTAGTAATCCGGCTAAGGCTTGTACACCTGCTCCAGGAGCTATCATGTTAAATCCAAAGCCAATTATAATTGGCACAAGAACTGGGATTAAAGCAGGGAATATCATTTCACGAATAGCTGCTTTAGTCACAATATCAACAGTGCGACCATAATCAGGTTTTTGAGTACCATCCATAATACCAGTCTTTTCTTTAAATTGAGCTCTAACATCTTCTACTACTGAGCCGGCAGTTTTACCTACCGCCTTCATAGCTAAAGCACCAAAGTAATATGGTAATAGTCCGCCGATAAGCAGACCGATAAGAACATAGGGGTTATCAATTAAAAACACTGAATTACCACCACCAACATCAACTTTGTGAGTAAAATCAGCAAATAATACTAGGGCTGCTAAAACAGCAGAACCAATAGCATAGCCTTTTGTAACTGCCTTAGTTGTGTTTCCAACAGCATCGAGAGGATCAGTAATGTTTCTAACATCCTCACCTAATTCTGCCATCTCAGCAATTCCACCAGCATTATCAGTGATAGGACCATAAGCATCTATTGTAACGATAATTCCAGCGACCGATAACATTGCCATAGCTGCTACAGCAATGCCGTATAGACCAGCTAAGGAAAATGAACCTAAAATAGCAAGCGCAATAACAATGACCGGTAGCGCTGTAGATTTCATAGAAACGGATAAACCCGCGATAACGTTAGTGCCGTGACCAGTGCTTGATGCTTCAGCAATTTCTTTAACAGGAGAGAAGCTAGTAGAAGTATAGTATTCAGTAATTAAAACCAATAAACCAGTAACTGCTAAACCTATAAGAGAGGCGAAGTAAATATTTAAGCTATTAACATTTACATCAGCTAGTAAATATCTTGTAACTGGATAAAAAGCAATAGCTGATAAAATACCAGAGACTGCTAAACCTTTATAAAGCGCTCTCATGATATTTTTCTTTTTTCCTAAGCGAATAAAGAAGATACCGATAATAGATGTGATAATAGCAACTGCTCCTAATACTAGTGGGAAAATAATAATACTTTCGCTGTTTGGGAAAGTTAGAAAACCTAAAACCATAGCCGCAATTGCAGTAACAGAGTAAGTTTCAAATAAGTCAGCCGCCATACCAGCGCAATCACCTACATTGTCACCTACGTTATCAGCGATAACAGCTGGATTACGAGGGTCGTCTTCTGGAATACTAGCCTCTACTTTACCAACTAAATCAGCTCCTACGTCAGCTGCCTTAGTATAAATACCACCACCTAAACGAGCAAAGATTGAAATAAGAGAGCTACCAAAAGCAAAGCCAATTAAAGCGTTTAAATCTTTAGTGATGTAATAAAATCCTGCAGTTCCAAGCAGTGCAAGACCAACTACTAACATTCCTGTAACGCTACCGCCGCGGACAGCAACACTCAAAGCTTTACCTAAACTGGTACGAGCCGCTTCAGTTGTTCTCACATTAGCTCTTACGCTAACATACATACCAATATAGCCTGTTAAGGCAGAAAGAACCGCACCGCTTAAAAAAGCAATTGCTGTTAACCAGCCTAAACCTGGCACAAAACCAATAACTAAAAATAGGATAGCTGCTACAAGGGCAACTGACATGTACTGCCGATTTAAAAAAGCTTTAGCACCATCTTGAATAGCACTGGCAATATCTTTCATTTTTTCATTGCCATCGGGCAAGCGGAGTATAGAGGCAATTACAATACCTCCGTAGATTAAAGCGATCAAAGCACTACCGAAAATAAGAAATGTTGTTAACATAGATTTTTAAATAAGATTTTTAAATTTTTACGATTATTTTTATTTACTTAGATTCTTTTTCAGACTCTTCTTTTTTGTCCCCCTTCTCTACTTCATCCTTTTCTTCTTTTTTATCTTCCTTAACTTCTTTATCCTCTTCAGTTTCAACTGAGCCATAAGCTCCCCCTTCTTGAGGGCTCACTGACTCCGGCTCTGAATCTGTTTTTTCATCTCTCTTGTCATCAGTTTTTTCATCTCCTAAATCACCCTCACTGCTAGCTACTTTTTTACCATCTTCACTGGCCTCAACTATATCTATTTTCCAACCAGACAAACGGGCGGCAAGGCGAACATTTTGGCCGTTTTTACCTATAGCTAATGATAGCTTATCAGAGCTAACTCTTACCTCGGCTTTTTTCTCTTCTTCCTTTAACTCTATACTTAAAACTTTAGCTGGTGCCAGAGCGTTGGCAATATACTTAACCGGATCTTCATTGTACTCTATAATATCAATTTTTTCTCCTCCCAGTTCGGTGATAATTGTTTGAATTCTTGAACCTCTTTGCCCCACACAAGAGCCAACTGGATCTACATTTTCTGATTCAGTATAGATTGCCACCTTAGACCTTGAGCCAGCTTCTCTGGCTACATTTTTTATTTCGACCGTACCATTGGCAATTTCGGGAATCTCAAGATAGAAAACTTTACGTAATATTTCTTCGCTACGACGAGATAATATTATTTCAGGTCCTTTATGACCCTCTCTTACCTCTTTAATATAAACCTTTAATCTATCACCTACATTATAGCGCTCATTATATATCTGTTCTTCAGCTGGCAAAAGACCGATTGCTTTTCCTAAATCTACAAAAACATAACGACCCTCGCGTCTTTGAATAATACCAGAGACAACTTCTGACTCTTTGCTTTTAAATTCGCCAAAAATCATATCTCTTTCCATTTCTCTAAGTTTTTGCACTATTACTTGCTTAGCAGTTTGTGCGGCCATGCGGCCATAACTTTCTGGAACTGGCAAGTCAGTGGCGATTTCATCACCAATCTTAGCTTCATGCTTTAATATCATCGCCTCCTTGAGCTGAATATCTGTTTTTGGATTAAACTTTCGCTTTTCTTCCTCTGGGGCTTCTTCCTCTCCCTCTTTTGCCTCTTCGCTTTTTTTGATCTCTTTTTTTTCTCTTATTTGATTCTCTTGTCTAAAATCTTCTTTTCGCAGTTCTTTTAAATCAGGGTTATATAGATTCTTTAACATCTCCGCCTCCTCTTCTGCTTCTAGGTTTTCAACTACAGTTTTGACATCAAAAATATCTGACTTGGCTGTAACGGGGTCAAAAACAACTCGAATGTTTTGATTTCTTTCACCATAGTCCTTTCGATAGGCTGCCGCTAAGGCCAATTCTATTGCTGATAGAACAGAATCATATTCTAGATTTTTTTCTTCACAGAGCTGTTTTATAGCATTTTTAATATCAGACATATATTTTATTTTATAATTCTTGATTATATTTAATTATTCTTCTTATTCTCACCTTGCAACAAGCAATTTAAGAGAAAAGCTAATTGCGGTAAACAACTAGCTTTCTATTTTTAGGATAGCATATTCGTATTTTTTGTCAAAATACTACATCCCCGTAACAGGATAAAACACATCAGCATTTCTAGCTGCTCTATTTAATATAACTATAGAGAACCTAGTAATAGACCAAGCAGCTAAAACTATAAGAAGTCCAATGATGGCATTTTTTAAAAGACCTGCCGCTTTGCTAGCCTTTTCTGAGTTACCCCCAGAGGTCATATACTGAAAACCAGCTGCAATCGTAAGTCCAAAAAAGATTACTCCAATAAATCCGAGAGCAATTGAAATAACGTTAGCAATTAAAGCCCGTGGATCTTGTTCGGCGCGACTACCACCAAAAACTGAACCAACTTCCTTAAAGCCTACTTGTCCACTTATTAAATCTTGATCAGCTAAGGCACTAGGAGCAAAAAAAGATGCCCCTATAATAGGTAGGACAAATAAAATAGATAAAATAAAGGCGGTAATTGATTTTTTAGTTATTCTCATAAATAATGCTATAATTAAATAAGCTTTCTATATTATATAAAAGTATTAGACAAATAACAAGGAAATGAGCTTATCAAAGAAAATTGCTAAAAATACTCTCATTCAAATAATCGGCAAAGTGCTCTCCACAGCTCTTGGCCTTTTTTCTTTAGCCCTTATTACTCGTTACCTGGGACAGTCTGGTTATGGTGATTACACAACAGTTATAAATTTTCTAACTATTTTTGCTGTCTTAGCTGACTTTGGTTTAACCCTTGTAACCGTCCAGATGATAAGTGGTGTTCCTGAAGGTGAAAAGGAAAACAAGATATTAAATAATCTTTTTACCTTTAGATTGGTCACTATAGTTCTCTTTCTCGCCCTATCCCCTGTAATTCTTTATTTTATTCCCTATAGTGCTTCTATTAAGATTGGTATTTTAATTACCGCCCCTTTCTTTATTTTCCCAGCACTTACGCAAATAATTGTTGGTCTTCTTCAAAAAAGACTAAGAATGGGTAAGGCGGTTATTGCTGAAGTTTCCAGTCGTGTTGTTTTAATTATTGGTGTTATTCTCGCCTGGTATATGAAGGCCGGCTTAAATGGAATTTTACTAGCCACCCTGGTTTCAGGCGCCTCTAGCTTCATTCTTCATTATATACTAGCCAAAGACTTAGCAAAGTTTAAGCTATCTTGGGACTTTGATTTCTGGAAAAAAATATTAAAACAATCTTGGCCACTTGCTATTACTATTGTTTTAAATTTGCTCTACCTTAGAACTGATATTATTTTTCTTTCTCTTTATAAAAGCTCAGCTGAAGTTGGCATCTATGGAGCGGCCTACCGCGTCATTGATGTTTTAACAACCATACCTTTTATGTTTGCTGGCTTAATTCTACCTATACTAACTATGGCCTGGATAGAGAAAAAGAAAGCTTATTTTAAAAAAACATTACAACGCGCCTTTGACTTTATGATTATTGTTGCCATTCCTCTTTTAGTAGGCGGGGTGATGCTAGCTAAACCTATCATGTTGGCTGTTGCCGGCGAGGAGTTTATCGCATCGGGTAAAATACTAAGCTTACTTATAGTAGCGGTGGCTTTTATTTTTGCGGGCACAATGTTCTCCCATGCGGTAATAGCGATAGATAAACAAAAGAAATTAATTGGTTTTTATATATTTACTAGCATTACCGCCTTACTGGGCTATGTAACCCTAATTCCCCTTTACTCTGGAGTTGGCGCTGCGATTGTAACCATTTATAGTGAAGTTATTATTGCCAGCTTCTCTGCCTACTGTGTCTATAAATATACAAAATTTTTGCCAAACATAAGAACTGTCTTAAAGTCTA
The DNA here is from genome assembly GCA_964618575.1 of uncultured Gammaproteobacteria bacterium. GTDB lineage: Bacteria > Patescibacteriota > Patescibacteriia > Patescibacteriales > UBA12465 > UBA12465. The sequence continues at coordinate 7,930 of CAZUDJ010000015.1, forward strand.
TAATTGCTAGTTTAATAATGGGTCTATTCCTCTACCTTTATCCTGCCCACCTTAGTATTGGTTTTTTAAATTTAGGCCTGACTGTAATTCTAGCAGCTCTTATCTATGCCTTGTTTTTATTTCTATTAGGGGGTATAAGTAGACAAGATATAAGGCTTCTATTTAGTAAAACCAAACCATCTCAAAGTTATAAATAAACAAGATAGCTTAAATATAAAAGATATGAATAAAGAATTTCCTAAAATTATTTTTGAAGATGAGGATTTTATGGTTATCGATAAACCAGCCGGCCTCATTGTTCATGGTGCTCCTGGAATAGAAGAAGATACCTTGGCTGATCTTTTAATAGCTAAGTACCCTGACTTAGCAACAGTGGGTGAAGATGCTCTAAGGCCAGGAATCGTACATCGTCTTGATAAGGATGTAAGTGGCTTAATGGTAATTGCCAAAAACAATAAAGCCTTTCTGCATTTAAAAAATCAATTTAAAGATAGGGATGTCAATAAAACTTATTTAGCCTTGGCCCACGGCGTGCTTAGTAAAGACTATGATGATATTAATTTCCCTATTAAAAGAGCTAAAAGTGGTTATAAAATGGCCGCTCTTCCCTTAAATGTAGATGATTTGCTTGTTAGAAGGTCACCGAAGTCAAGAGACAAAGGGAATATAGAGGGGCACTTTAAGGCCAGGGAAGCTTCTACCAGTTTTGAGGTTATAAAAAGGTATGTAAATTACACCTATTTAAAAATAAACATTAAAACTGGCAGAACCCACCAAATCCGAGTCCACTTTTCCGCCTATGGACACCCTTTAGCTGGTGACGACCTTTACTCTACTAAAAAAACTAAGGCTAAAAATAAAAAACTAAATTTAAACAGAGTTTTTTTAATGGCTAGCTCTCTGGCTTTTTCTGACCTTAAAGGTAATAAGAAAGAATTTTCTCTTGAACTAGCCAAAGATTTAGAAGCCTTCTTACCAAAAAATTAAATTTAGAAAAAGAAAAATAAGCTAATTTTATTTTGACGCTATATCTCTTTTTTGCTATAATTGTATTATTAAAAAACTATTCATTAATCATTATATTATGAAAAAAAATATTAAAGATCTCTCCCAGTCGGGAGTTTTTACTAAAATTGTTTTACCAATAATTTTAGTTATTATTTTAGGACTTATCGCTTGGCTAACTTTTAGAAGCCCGGGCTTAAGCATGGATGAGGTAAAAGAAAAAACAGAGGCTTTTATTAATAAAGAACTAATGTTACCTGGAACTAAAGCAAATATCTCTAAAATTGAAGATATCTATGGTCTCTATAAGCTAGAAGTAGATATTGGTAGCGACATCGTTGAGTCATACGTTACTAAAGATGCTAAAGTTTTCTTCCCTCAGGCGTTTATGACAGAGGAAATGAGTCAAGAAGGTGAAGTAAATGGTGATCAAAATACCCCTCCAGTAAATGTAAATGTTCCCAAGAGTGAAAAACCGGAAGTTGAATTATTTGTTATGAGTCATTGTCCTTATGGCACTCAAATAGAAAAAGGCATTCTTCCTGTAGTTGCCGCTTTGGGAGACAAAATAGATTTTGAACTTAAATTTGTTGACTACGCCATGCACGGTGAAAAAGAATTAGTAGAGCAAATCAATCAGTATTGTATCATGGAAGAAGAGGAAGATAAGTTTATACCATACCTTGAGTGTTTCTTAGAAGCTGGTAATTCTGAATCCTGTTTAGCAAGCAACGATATTGATACCAAGAAGCTAGCTTCTTGTGTTAAAGAGACTGATTCTGAATTTAAGATAATGGAGAACTTCCAAAACCAAACTAACTTTAAAGGATCTTACCCTAGCTTCAA
>CAZUDJ010000016.1:0-9727 GCA_964618575.1 uncultured Gammaproteobacteria bacterium
TCTGGCAAGCCTTGATGCTTGTTTTATTACTAGCTTTAGTTTTGGTTATTTTTTATCAAAAGGTAGAATTTTCTTCCAGTGACTTAGGTAGGCATCTTGAAAATGGACGCTTAGTGTTTTCCCAGGCTGAGATTTTGAGAACTAATTTCTATTCCTACGCAGAAACAAATCACCCTTTTATAAATCACCACTGGGCCGCTGGTTTAATATTTTTTGCAATATATAGCCTAGGGGGATTTAAGTTACTATCGGTCTTTAATATTTTTCTAGCTCTACTTATTTTTTCCTTGTTTTTTCTTCTAGCTAAGAAGAGATCAAATTTTATAAGCGCCGCTTTGCTCTCCTTGCCAGTTATTTTTCTAATGAGTGAAAGAGTAGAACCTAGACCCGAGATGTTTTCTTATTTGTTTTTAGCTGTAACATGGTTGGTGGTTAAAAGCAAAAAATTAAGTGATAAAAAAAGATTACTCATCCTTTTCCCCTTATTTGTTATTTGGGCAAATACACATATCTATTTTTTTCTTGGCCTAGCCCTTTTATTTTTTGCGGACCTAGACATATTAATAAAAGAAAGAGTTATTCCTTTTAAATTAAACAAAAAGGGCCTTAAAGAATTTTGGCAAAAAGCTCGTTTCCAAATACTGTCTTTCTTTTCTTTAGTTCTGGCCACAGCTATAAGCCCTAATCATTTTAAAGGTTTGTTTTATCCTTTAAATATTTTGCGAGAGTATGGCTATCAAATAGCTGAAAATAAGAGTATTTTCTTTTTATCTAAGATTTCAGCCAATCCTAATTATTTATTATTTAAGCTATTATTACTACTTTTACTTATATCACTTTTGGCCAATTATTTTCTCTTAAAAAAAAGGTCTATTTTTGACTACACACTTGCTATTTTTATTTCAGTTTTGGCTCTAGTTTTTTCCCGAAATATTACTGTATTTGCTCTCATTGCTTTTGTTATAATATCACCTAGCCTTGCTTATGTTTTAAAACTTAGCGGCCGGTGGCTAGATTATTTTTTAAGAAAAAGTGAGCCACCTATTTATTGGCGCCACTTAGTCCCATATTTATATCTAAGTCTTTTAATCTTTTCTTTAGGTTTTTTGCTAACAGACTTAGACAGAAGGCAATCCTTTCTCTACCAGGAATCCGGCCTGGGCTTAAGCGAGGGCAGTCTAAATGTCTTTCAGTACTACGAAGAAAAAGATCTCAAAGGTCCAATTTATAATAATTACGACGCGGGTAGTGCGATTAATTTTGGTCTAGGGGGTAAAGAGAAAATATTTGTCGATAATAGGCCAGAGGCCTACTCTGTTTCTTTTTTCAAAGATATCTATATTCCCATGCAAGAAGATAGAGATGTCTGGACCAAATATTTAGAAAATTATAAATTTAAAACTATTATTTTTAGCCACAGTGATAATACCCCTTGGGCAAAAAAGTTTGTCACTAGTATTTTGCAAGACAACAAGTGGGCTCTTGTTTATTTCGATCAATATTATATAGTGCTTTTAAACAAGGATGAGTATGAAAAAGACTTTATCAGAGAAAATACAATCTCACAGGCTGATTTTATTTATAAGCTCAGAGATTTATCTAAGAGGGGAAGCTTAAATGCAAAATTTAGTTTAGCTAAGTTTTCGCAATTAGTGGGCTATGACTATCTAGCCAAAGAGATATATCAGAAAATAATTTTAGATTACCCCGACCGACAAAGAGTATTATTTGGCTTAGCCGGGCTCTACTCTAAATCAAATAGTAGTTTAGATCTTAATAAGGCTTTATCGTATTACAAAAAAGGTCAAAACTCTGGATTAAAAGTTCCGGCTATTTTTCAAGAAATGGGCCTAATATCTTGGCGATTAAATGATTACAATAGGGCGCAGGAGTATTTTAAAAAAGCAGCTCAAAGAGGGGATAAAAACTCTAAAGATTATTTAAGACAAATAAATAAATTAGAAAAAGATAATTTACTACCCTAGCTTTTATCCTTATTTTATTTACTGAAACGCTCTTTAAGCATAGTTGAGATTGCAAGAAAGCCATCACGAGCAGTAATCTTTTTCCCCTCCCGATAAGACCTGCGCTTATATTTAATAGGAAATTCTATAATTGTGTAATTATTCTTTAAAAGCTGAGCAGTTAATTCGGGCTCAAATTCAAAACGCTTACCAGATAAGTTAATCTCCTTTAAGGCTTCTTTAGGAACTAGCTTAAAGCAAGTTTCCATATCAGTGAGACGGCTATTAAATAAGATATTGTTTAAACTAGTTAAAAAACGATTTACTAGAAAGTGAAAACTAATTTTTTTATTTTCTAAAAAACGGGAGCCATAAACTGCCACCTTCTTTTTGTCTTTACTTAGTTCCTGTATATTTTTAAATAAGCTAGAGATATCTTGGGGGTCATATTCAAGGTCAGCGTCACAGATTATAAAGTAATCTCCTGTTGTCCGCTCTAGACCTTTTTTTATAGCCGCTCCCTTGCCTTGATTCTTTTTTTGAAAGATTAGATTAAAGTCATAATTTTTAGAAAGATTCTTTAACATCTCTGCTGTTTTGTCTGTGGAACCATCATCAACTACAATAACTTCTTTGTTAATTTGCAAAGCTAAAATTTGTGGCAAAGAAATAGAGATAAGATTCTCTTCATTATAGACCGGAACTATAATTGATAATAAGTTTTTCATGACTTAATTATAGCATTTTTTAAGGATCTTGTTTTCTTTCTATAAGTGCGAGACTAGATAGAGCTTGTTTTACAATCCTCACTAAGACTTATAGGTATTTTAATTATAAATATAGTAATTTCACCTGGCCTGCTATAAGCTTCTATACTGCCTTTAAAGAACTTTTCAATTAAGTTTTTTGAAGAGGATAGGCCTAGACCTAGTCCACCAGATTTTTTAGTAGTGAAGAAAGAGTCAAATATTTTATTTATGTCTTTGGCTAAAATGCCTTTACCATTATCTGAGACTCGAATTGTGATATAACTTTCATCTTTCTTTATGTTTATAGATATTAGTTTTTTATATCTTTTCACTCCCTCTTTGCAGGCATCAATGCTATTTATAATGAGATTAGCTAATACTTGATTGAATTTCAGCACATCTCCGAAAAGATATATATTGGCCTCAGATTTTGTTTTAATCACTATATTTTCTTTACACGCTTGGTATTTTAGTAATTTTAAAGTGCTTTCAAGCTCTACTATTGGTGAAAACAATCTTTCATCTGTCTCTTGCTTAATCGATTTAGCAATAGAGCTTATTAAATCTTCCATTTTAGAAGAAGCAATAATGGCTTGTTTTAGGTAGTCTCTAGCGCTTCCGAGGTAAATATTTTCCTGGCAGTCAATTTGTTCTAAATTCAAGGAAATAGCGGTAAGGGGGTTTATGAGATCGTGGAAAACTCCATATGATATTTTACCAAATTCAGCTAGTCTATATAATTGAGAAATTTTCTCGGCTTCCATTTGGCGTATTTCCCTAGTTCTTTCCTTTACTTTTATCTCCAAACTTTCTTTCTCCTTCTTAAGCTTAGCCTTGCTTGCTTGCAGTTTAATTAATGTATTTTTAAGCTCTTGATCATAAATATAGACCACCACAGCAATGAAGGCTATTAATATAGCATAAATTAATATATCAGAAATTTCATGTACCTCTCCTCGCCAATAATGATTCACCGCTAAGGCTTTGTTTTTTTGAAACAAAGTTAAAATTATTAAAATAATATTAATAAAAAGAGCAGATAGTAGGGCGCTAAAAGCATTAAGCAAAGCAGCGCAAAGAGTTATTACTAAAACTGATAGTATAAGAGCGATAGGTAGGTCTGTTTTCCAAGTAACAAGACAATAGCTAATGGGGATAAAGTAGGTGATAATAAGTAAGTAGGAGGCAGCTTTAGGCCTTCCTTTTTTAGATAGATATAGTAAGAAAATAAAAAATAATAAAAGGAGAAAAATAGCGATAAAGTTTAAGCTGGAGTAAGTGGCTCCATTTATAAATTTAAAAGCATAAACTAGGTTTATGACTATAAATATAAAAATTGAAAAAATAATTAAAATATTTAAAATTAATTCGTGACGAGCAGTGTTTAAATCACTGCTTTTTGCATTACAAATTAAGATTAATCTTAGCCTTAACTTATTTATAAGAGTGGATAAATACATATAAATTTATTTAAATAAACACAAAAAATAAAAGCACCCCATTTTTTTTGGGGCGCTTTTAGGAGCGCATTATTTATAACTTAGCCCGAGGCTTTGATATTTATAAAAATTAAAAAAAGTCTTAATCTAATCTTAATTTTTGTAGATTTATAAGCTTTACTTGTAGCGGTCATAGACAGGGGGCTACTTAATTACTTTACTCGCAAGTATCTATTTTATAGCCTCGATTTGGCATAGTAAAAATGTACTTGCTCTTATTATCTTCTATTCTTTTACGTAACTTCATAATATGAACTTCTATAGTGTTGGAAAATGGGTCAGCATTTTCATCCCAGACATTTTCCATAATATCTTGTCGGGAGAGGTAGGCGCCTTTATTTTTAAGCAAATATTCAAGCAGAGAGAATTCCTTAGCTTTTAGTTTAATGTTTTTTCTGCCTTTTTTAACAATAAACTTATCTGGGTAGAGAGATATGTCTTTAATCTTTAAAACAGAGTCTCTTAATTGCAAAGGACGACGAGTAACCGCTTTAATTCTGGCACAAAGCTCACTTAAGGAGAATGGTTTTGTTATATAGTCATCTACACCAGAGTCAAGCAGACTTAGTTTGTCTTCTAGCTCATGGCGCACGCTTATCATAATAATAGGTGTGTTATTCTTTTTTTCTCTTAGTTTTTTTGTAATTTCTAAGCCATTTGCTCCAGGCAGGTTATAGTCAAGGAGAATAAATTCATAATTTCTACTTAGTGCCATGTTAAGACCAGTTTTTCCATCATCGCTAAAATCTAGTAGTATATTCTTTTCTTTTAGAAATTTTAACAAAGTGTCAGCAATCACTTTATCATCTTCTATTAATAAACCTTTCATAGATGTAATAATTTTGTAATTTATATTGTATAAACATTATATAACAAATCAGATGAACAGAAAATAAACTAAGAAGTAGATTAGTTTTGTGTTGCCAAGCATTCCTATATTAGTTAAGATAGAATATAAGGTAAATAAATTTAATGGCAAGCAATAAGCATACAAAAAAATTATTAGAGGCCTTGTCAGATAGGGCTGTAGACCCTTTTTCTACCCAAGAAGGACGTTTTAGCTATGGTCGCCTTAAGGACTCTGTGTATCGCTCTGGTTGGACTGAAGAGTCTTTTCTTTCAGATAGTGGTCGTAAAGAAATGGTGACATTAAGCTTTAATTTTGAAAAACTAAAGCTGTTTTTAATTGTTGGTATATTGGCTATTTTTGCCTTGGTTTTTCGAGCAGCCTGGTTGCAGGTGGTAAAAAGTGATCATTATTATCTCCTTTCTGAGGACAACCGATTACGTCAAGAAATAATTGAGCCCAAAAGAGGGATAATTTATGACCATAATTTTAAGCCTCTAGTAAGAAATAAGGCTAACTTTATTTTATATCTTCGCCCCATTGACCTCCCCAAGGATGAGCTGTTAAGAGATAACTTACTAAGGGAGGTAAGTGCCATTTTAGATAAAGAGGAGAACTCTAACTTAGCTGATGAGGAGTTTTTACTGCATAATAGGGATGTGACGATAAAAAACGATAGTGAACATTTTTATAAAATTAAAGAGCTGCTGGCAAAAGTTAAAATTGGCACCCTTGAGTCTTACCGACCCTTGTTTATCGCCGATAATATAGATTATGAAACTGCTTTAAAGCTAAATCTTGAAACTGTTAACTGGCCTGGCGTATTTGTAAGCAATAAAATTAGACGGGAGTATTTGCTGTCTCAAAATAATGAACCCTTAGTGGCTACTTCAACTAGTTTGTCTCACTTATTAGGCTATACGGGAAAGATAAACGAGGCTGAGATAGAGTCTTTAGGTGAAAATTATACGGTTTTAGACTATTTAGGTAAAGTTGGCTTAGAATACTTCTGGGAAAAAGAACTTAAAGGCGTCCCTGGTAAAAAAAGTATAGAAGTAGACGCTCTAGGTAGAGCCAAGAAGGTGATAAATGAAAAATCAGCTGAGGATGGTCACAACCTTCTTTTATCATTAGACCTAGATTTACAACAAAAGGCGGAGGAGGTGCTGAGAGCTCATTTAGAAAAAAATAAAGTGTCTAAAGCTTCTTTGGTAATAATTAATCCTCAAAATGGAGAAATTTTGAGCTTAATTTCTTGGCCCTACTATAATAATAATGAGTTTGCTGTAGGAATAGCACGAGATGATTATCAGAAATTAATAAGCAACCCTAATCAACCCCTTTTTAATCGGGCAGTATCTGGAGGTTTTCCAGCAGGGTCAACTATTAAACCAATTTTTGCAGCGGGGGCTCTGGAAGACGGGGTGATAAGTGAAAATACTAGTTTTTTAAGTACTGGTGGCCTTCGCATCAGTCAATGGTTTTTTCCTGATTGGCGCGCCGGTGGACATGGACAAACTAATGTAAGAAGCGCTATTTCAAATTCAGTTAATACTTTCTTTTATTATATAGGTGGTGGTTATGGTGATTTTGTGGGCTTAGGTTTAGACGGCTTAGTAAAGTATTCCAAGTTATTTGGACTGGGGGAGAAAACAGGCATAGATATAAGCGGAGAAGCTAGTGGTTTTGTGCCCACAAGAGAATGGAAGAGAGAGGTTAAAAATGAATCTTGGTATATTGGTGATACTTATCACTTTGCAATTGGACAAGGTGATGTACTTACTACACCTTTACAGGTGGCAAACTTTACAGCCGCAATAGCAAATGGTGGGACTTTGTATAAACCAAGATTGGTTTCTAAAATACTTAACAGTGCCAATGAGGTGGTGCGAGAAATAGAGCCAGAAGTTATTCGTTCTGGGTTTATAGACCCCTATAATATGGAGGTGGTAAGGGAGGGAATGAGGCAAACGGTTACCTCCGGCTCCGGTCGCTACCTAAACTCCTTGCCGGTTGCGGTAGCCGCTAAAACAGGAACTGCCCAGTGGTCTAGTGTAAAGAACACTCACGCCTGGTTTATTGGCTTTGCTCCCTATGATGACCCGGAGTTAGCTTTTGCAATATTACTTGAAGGGGGTGGTGAGGGAAGCTCTACTGCGACCCCCGTTGCCTATGATATTTTAAACTGGTACTTTTCTGATAAATAAATAAGTTTTTAACATGCCCTTAGCACTACACTTAGGAATACATTTTGCTCTTGCAGTCTTATGCGGATACCTTCTGGGGTCTTATTTTAATAATAAAAAAATAGGGATAATTTTTGGTATCTTAGGTGGTTTTTTAATAGACCTTGATCATGTTTTAGAGTATTTTCTTGTTTTTGGACCTAATTTTAATTTACAATATTTTTTTGAGAGCAGGCAATTTTTAGCTAGCGACATGGTGAGGATATACTTCCATGCTTGGGAGTATTTACCACTATTGCTCATCCTCGCTTTTATCTTTCGAAAAAAAGAAAAAATTAAAATTGCTTTAATAACTTTAGCTCTTGCCGGAAGCATACACTTAGTTTCCGATGTTTTAATAAATGACTCTTATTTTAAATACTACTCTCTATCTTATAGAGCTAGTCATAATTTCTCCGCTAAAGAATTGATTCCAAGTGAACAGTATGAGCAAAATTTGATACTTAAAGATAAATTAGGCATAGAAAGCATCGACTAGGTATAGCAAATAAAAGATCTAATCTTAGATAAATAAATAAATATTTAGCACTCTCTTGACTTGAGTGCTAATTTTGTTTATAATAAATTAGTAAATAAAGAGCTATAAATTTTAGTATCTTGTCTATGATATCTGAACGAAAAAAAATAATACTTGAAACTATAGTTTCTGAGTATATAAGTAGCGCCCAGCCAGTTTCCTCAGGTACTTTAGTAGAGAAATATAAATTAAATGTTTCTCCAGCTACAGTACGAAATGAAATGATGGAATTAGAAGATGAGGGTTATATATACCAACCCCACACATCATCAGGAAGAGTTCCAACTGAAAAGGCTTATAGACTCCACCTAAATGATCTTTTATTAAGTCAAAAGAAAGTTGACTACAAAGACCCAGCTATAAAGTCTCTTGATAAGGTTTTTGAGCTTGATGAGAGTTCTTTTAGAACTAGCGCGAAGTTAATTGCTGAACTAGCTGATGGAGCAGTTTTTTGGGCCTTTCACAAAAATGATTTATATTATACAGGAATTTCCAATCTATTTTCTCAACCCGAGTTTGAAAAGACGGGAGTCGTTGGCGACGTTTCCATTATAATTGATCGGCTAGAAGATATAATTGATGATATCTTTGAAGACCTAGAAGTGGGCGAAAGAATACTTATAGGTAGTGAAAATCCTTTTGGTAATTTTTTAAGTACAGCACTAGTAAAATATAAATATAAAAATTCATATGGACTTTTGGGAATACTAGGACCAATGCGAATGGATTATGAACGCAATTTAAAGATAATTAAATTTATTAAAACAAAATTTGAATAAAATATGGAAAAAATTAAACGAGGGACCTATCGTCACTACAAGGGGAATAAGTATGTTGTTCGGGGCGAGGCCATAAATTCAGACAGTGAAGAAGAGATGGTGCTTTATCAAGATTTAAAATCAGAAAAATTATGGTGTCGACCAAAAAAGATATTCTTAGAAAAAGTAGAGCTAAAGGGCAAGGAAGTGCCACGCTTTGAATTTGAAAGCGAGGAGGGTAGCGAATCATGGCGAGACAAGTATTTACGAGCTCTAGCTGATTATCAAAATTTAAATAAACAAGTCTTAAAAGAAAAGCAAGAATTTGCCAAGTTTGCTACAGAGGATTTTCTAGAAGAACTGCTACCAGTCTATGATCACCTGAAGTTATCAATTAAAGATTTAGATGAAAATGAAAAAAAGAATGCTTGGGTGGTGGGAGTTACTTATGTTTTAAAGCAGTTTAAAGACGTACTAGCAGCTAAAGGAATAAGTGAAATAGAAACAAAGGGTCAAAAATTTGATCACCAGACAATGGATGCGGTAGAAGGTGAAGGCGAGATAGTGGCAAGCGAGATTAAGCCAGGTTATAAGTTACATAACAAAGTGATAAGACCGGCTAAAGTAATAGTAAAAAAATAGTTTTTTAAAATATTTATAAATTTAAAGATTTTTCTTATATCCACCTAAATAGTAATTAGGTTTTATAAGAAAATAAATTCAATTATGTCAATTATTAAATGGGCTCCATTTTTTTCTGACTTTGATGACATGGATAAAATAACAAATTCTCTACTACCCTCTGTTAAAGGTGAGTACTTTGGCTTTACCCCAGCAGTGGATATGTATGAGGATAAAGACAGCATTATAGTTGAAACTCAACTAGCGGGGATAGACCCAGAGAGAGTCGATATCTCCATTGAGAACAATACACTTTGTATTAAAGGGGAAAGTGAGAAAAAAAGTGAAATCGAAGACAAGAATTATTATCGAAAAGAAATACGTCGTGGTTCATTTTTTCGCTCTATTCCATTACCTACTAAAGTAGACGGTGATGGTGCTAGCGCAGTAAATGAAGGCGGTGTATTGAAAATTAATATTCCTAAGGCTATTGAGACTAAGCCTAAGTCTATTAAGATAGAAACTA
>CAZUDJ010000017.1:0-9700 GCA_964618575.1 uncultured Gammaproteobacteria bacterium
TGTCAAAAACAAAAGACGCGGGTGTAGGCCATTATGAAGTTTTGTTTATCATCGCAAATAAGTACAGCGAAGAGGAGGCAAAGCAACTTATCGCTAAAGCCGAAGAAATTATCACAAAGACTGGTAGCCAAATTACCTTCCGTGAATACTGGGGTAAGAAAAAATTAGCTTATGAAATCAATCATAATGCTTATGGTTACTACGCATATACAGAGTTTGACGCCGAAAAGGAGGCTGTTAGTAGCATTAACCAAGCTATGAGGCTTTCCAATGAAATTTTACGTCACCAAATCGTTAGTCGAAAAATAAAATCCGAGGAAGACATTGCTCGTGATAAAAGTATTCAGGAAAAAATTGACGCAAAAAAAGAAGAAGAGCAAAAAAAATTAAAGAAAAAAGAAGACAAAGCTGAGGCGGCAAACAAAGCAGAGACAAAAAAAACAGATAAAGGTTCTAAAGAAAAAGGCGATAAGACTAAATTAAAGGATTTAGACCAAAAATTAGAGGGCATTTTAAGTGCCAAAGATTTAATTTAATAATCTAGAGTACTGTTATTTAATTTAGCTTACTCAAGAAAAAAATTATATGGATTTAAACAAAGCTATGATCATCGGGAATGTTACCCGAGATCCTGAACTAAAGTCCACTCCTAGTGGACAAAATGTTGTTTCCTTTAGTGTTGCTACTAACTTCACTTGGAACGACCAAAGTGGCAATCAACAAAAAAAAGCTGAATTTCATAACGTTGTTGCTTGGCGAAAACTAGCAGAAATTTGTGCTAAATATCTTAAAAAAGGTTCAAAGGTGTATTTGGAGGGTCGTCTTCAAACTACAGACTGGACAGGAAATGATGGTGTTAAAAGATATCGTACAGAAATCGTTGCCGATAACATGATAATGTTAGACAACAAAGGAGCTGGTGGTAACTCTTCTCCAGGAAACTACCCTAACAATAATGCTCGTCAAAACGAAGCTGTTATTGAAATACCGGAAGAGCCAGCCGACGATGAAATTAGAGTAGAGAATATTCCTTTTTAATTAAAAATAAATAAATATGAAAAAACTAAAGACTAAAGAGTGTTATTTTTGTGTTAACAACCTTGAAGTAGATTATAAAGACGTGCGAACACTTCGCCGCTTCGTTAATTTCTACATGAAAATATTACCAGGAAAAAGAACTGGAGTTTGTGCTTGGCACCAAAGAAAATTAAGTACCGCTGTTAAGCGCGCTCGCGTTATGGCTCTACTTGCTGCTACTCATAAATAAAGTTTTAAAAATAAATACTATGTTAAGCTTTAATGAAATTAAAACCGGTAAGGTGATAAAAATTAATGGCGAGCCTTTTGTTATTATTAAAACTGATCATCACCAGATGGGCCGTGGTGGAGCGGTTCTTAAAACCAAGTGCCGCAATTTAATTAATGGTAATATACTGGAAAGAACCTTTCAGGGGGTGGAGAAAGCTGAAGAAGCAGACACGCAGACAAAGAAGGCAAGCTTTATGTATAAGGACAAGGATGAAGCTCACTTTATGGACAATGAAAGCTATGATCAATTTAATTTGAGTCTAGAGTCTATCGGTGATCAAGTTAAATTTCTAAAAGATGAAACTGATGTTGATGTTTTATATTTTGAAGATAAACCAGTCGGTGTCAGTTTGCCTGTAAAAATGGATTTTAAGGTTGTAAGCGCACCTCCAGGCGTAAAGGGAAACTCAGCGGGAAATGTTAATAAAACAGTCGAGCTAGAAACTGGAGCTGTAATTAATGCTCCCATGTTTATAAACGAAGGAGATATTGTCAGAGTCAACACTGAAACTGGTGAATATGTAGAAAGAGCTAACTAAAGCTAAGCTGCCTTAACTCCTATCTTCTATATTTTAAAACCATCCCCGCTTAAGGATGGTTTTAATTTAGCTTATATTTAATACTGTTTGTGCTATAATTTATCTATGCCTAGTCTTATCATTATTGCTTTGCTATTTTTTGCAATTATTGCCTACCTGCGCCTGGAGCTCAGTGTTCTTTTAATTATAGCCCTCCTTCCCAGCTACCTTTTTAGATTCAGTATTTTAGGCATACCAGCTACCGTACTAGAGGCTATGATTTTAATAAGCTTTATTGTTTGGTTTTATAAAACTAGTGGTTTTAAGTTTATAAAGTGGTATAAGCAAAAAGAAAATAGAGTTCCTTATCCTTTTTACAGAGAAATAATCGCTATACTTATTGTTGCTTTCATATCGCTAGCTGTTGCTGGTTTTAGTAACTCCGGCCTAGGTATCTTAAAAGCCTATTTCCTAGAACCTATTATTTTGTTTATCTTGATATTAAACACTCTTAAAGGAAGAGCGGGGCGTGAAAAGATTATTATTGCCCTTAGCCTAGGTGCTTTGCACGTCTCTATACTAGGAATCTATCAGCAGTTAAGTGGTCTTTTTATATTTAATCCTTATTGGGCTCAAGCTGGCTCTCGACGTGTAGTTTCTTGGTTTGGCTACCCTAATGCAATTGGCCTTTATCTCGCTCCCATTGTTCTTCTGTCGTTTTCCTATTTACACCAACTCATAAAAGAGACGCGGGGTAGAAACTTACTTAAAAAACTTATACTTATCTTAAGTGTAATATTATCAGTACTAGCTATTTACTTTGCCAAGTCTGAGGGCGCTCTTATTGCCCTTGCTCTTGCCTTTGTAGTCTATATTTTCCTATCTTTTAAGTCGGCTAAAATCATTGTCCCTGTTTCGCTTGTTATTCTTTCTTTAACTGTATTGTACAGCCCTCAGCTTAAAACTTATACTCTTGAAAAGTTAAGCCTACAAGACCTATCGGGTGAAATTAGAAAGCAACAATGGAAAGAAACTTTGCAAACCTTCAAGGGAATAAACTTCTTTTTAGGAAATGGCTTGTCTGCATATCCTTTAGCTGTCGCTCCCTACCATCAAGAAGGAATATTTTTTAACTCTGATAAAATTGAAAACTTTCATTCTGTTTTATATGGCAGCGCTGAGCTAAGAGCTAAGTATTGGCAACCGGTAGAAATATATCTTTATCCCCACAATATATTCCTCAACTTCTGGACAGAACTAGGAATTTTAGGTTTAATTACTTTTACATACTTAATAATAAAATTCGAAGTAATCTCTTTGCGCTTATTTTTAAAAAATAAAAACTATTTAGCTTTGGGCTTGTTTTCCGCCATGCTTGTGATTTTAGTCCATGGATTAGTTGATGTGCCCTATTTTAAAAATGATCTCGCCGCTCTATTTTTTATAATACTAGCTCTTCTTGCTTCACTTAAGTTAGATAATAAATTAAAAGAAAAAAAATAATTATATGGCCGATGTATTACAAAAAATAATTGCAGAAAGTGGACTAGCTTCACGACGTCAAGCTGAGGTCTTAATTAAAAGAGGCTCTGTTAAGGTAAATAATGTTACCGCTAAGCTTGGTGATAGAGCTAATCCGGAAAAAGACATCATTAAAGTTAGTGGCAAACCGCTTCCAGAAAAAGAAGAGAAAATTTATCTTAAGCTAAATAAACCAATTGACTATACTTGTAGCAATAAGCGCTTCCCGGGTGAAAAAAATATCTTTGACTTAGTTAAAGACGAAAGAAAACTTTTTTCTATTGGTCGACTTGATAAAAACAGTCGAGGTCTTATTCTCCTAAGCAATGACGGTGACTTGGCTCAAAGATTAACTCATCCTAGCTTTAAGCATAAAAAAACCTATATCGTAAAAGCAGACAGAGGTGATAGGGGTATTATATCTTTTAAAGACGGTAAGCGCATATGCACTAAACTAAAACAAGGAATAGAAATAGGTGGTGGCGACGGTGTAGTTCGTGTTAAATTGAGCGAATATCTAGAAAATAATTCATTTAAACTTATTATTGCTGAAGGTAAAAAAAGACAAGTTAGAAGAATGTTTGGCACTCTTAATCTAAAGGTATATGATCTTAAGAGGATAGAGTTTGCGGGAATTAGACTAGATAACCTAGAGGAAGGTGCGGTTAAACCCCTAAACGAGAAAGAGTTAAAAATGTTAAAAGATAATAACTAGACTGACAAGAAGAAGGAGGGGTGCGAGAGTGGTTGAATCGGGCGCTCTCGAAAAGCGCTATGCCGGCAACGGTATCGAGGGTTCGAATCCCTCTCCCTCCGCCTGCAAATTAGTGTCTATAATCTATGAAAGTAACATCAAACAAAAAAGGAGCTAAGATTATTTTATCTATTATAGTTTTAGTTCTTTTATTTTTATCTTTTCTTATCTTAATTAAATCTCAAACCCCTAAACCTGATCCACGCCCAAACAATAATGAAAGTAGCCAGTCAGACGATAACTTAAATAACAAGCCAGACAAGGAGCCTGAGCAGGAGCCACCTCAAGAACCTAGCCCAGCTGAAAAACTTTTATCACAGATGACTTTAGAGGAAAAAGTTGGACAAATGCTTATTGTGGGATTTACAGGCATAGAGCCAGACTATTATATAGATAGGATGATATCTAAGCGAAATATTGGTGGTGTTATTTTAATGAAACACAATATTTTAAATAGAGAACAGTTGATAGCCCTAACAAACAGTTTGCAATTAAAGTCAGCCGATACTAATTTAAAAATACCCCTTTTTATAGCCACTGACCAAGAAGGCGGAGAGATTGTAAGAATAAGAGTGACAGGGGTTTCCGAGTTTAGCGCACAATCTAGTATAAAAAACAAAGAACAAGCCTTTAAAGTGGCCTTAAACCGAGGAAAAGAACTGGCCGATATAGGAGTTAATACGAATTTTTCTCCTGTACTTGATTATATTAGCGACGAGAAATCTTTTCTGTACTCCCGAACTTTTCAGGAAAGTCCAAGTAAAACAAGTGAGCTTGGCTCGGCTATGGTAGAAGGATATCAAGAGCATATAATATCTTCTCCTAAGCATTTTTTAGGCCACTCAGACACTGTCACCGATCCTCACTCCTCTTTAGTTATTTCTAATTTCTCCCTAGAAGATATAGAGGAAAGAATAAATATTTTTAAATCTGTAAATAAAGAAGCCTCTCCGGCTATGCTTATGACATCACACATTAGCTACACTAATATAGACGCTCAACATCCCTGCAGTCTATCAAAAAAATGTATTTCCGAGTACTTAAAAAATGACGCCAAGCTTTCTCCTGATACTGTAATTATAACTGACGCAATGGAAATGGGGGCAATTGCCAATAACTACAGCACTTCCGAGGCTGCGATTATGGCCATAAATGCTGGCAACGATATTTTGCTCTATACCAGAAATCCAGAAACACAAGCTGAAGCTTATGAAGCTGTTGTTGCGGCAGTAGAAAATAGCAAGATAAGCATCTCTCAAATTGACGATTCTGTCTTAAAAATACTAAACTTAAAGATGCGATATTTGTATTAAACTAAAAACCAGAGAAGACTCTTATAAATATGAAAACACTTAATGCTAGAAAAATTAGAAATATATCAGCCGAAGAAGCTAAAAAGTTAGCTAAAAAAGTAAAGAGAAAAGATATATACTTTATTTTAGAAGATATTTTTGATACCTATAACATAGGCGGATTTTTTAGATTAGCCGATGCCGTGGCTGCTAAGAAAGTATTTCTTTGTGGCAAAACAGAGACTCCACCTAACCCCAAGATTAAAAAATCTTCTATCGGAACTTATAAATTTACCCCTTGGGAGTATACAGAAAATGTTGAACAAGCTATCACAGAGCTTAGAAAAGTAAAAGGCTTGAAAGTAGTGGCCGTTGAACAACACAAAAAATCCATAGACTATCGTAAAGCAAACTACAAACTACCAATTGCTTTTATCTTTGGCAGCGAAGTTCACGGTCTCAGCAAAAAGGGAGCTAAAATGTCTGATGAAATAATAGAAATCCCTATGTATGGCATTAATAAATCTTTAAATGTTATGGTGGCTGCCGGGATTGTAGTTCATAAGGCTATTGAATAAAAAACCACCCAAGTCTGAGGTGATTTTTTTATTTAACCCTTTTATAAAATTCTGTAATGTCCACTTATAGCTGCTGGCCATAAAAGGAGCAGATCATCTTCAACTGCACCACTGCCATGATTGTGAATAAGATAGGGAATGGTGATATCTCCATCCGTTTTAACCTTATTGGAGATAATTGCAATATGCCAAAGACCACCAGGAATTTGATTATAAGTCACAATATCACCTGCCTGCCATATATTATCTTTAAAACAAACACGACTAATACAAGTGGAAACTTTTTGCGCATGCCTATCTAAAAATATCTTAACATTTCTCACCCGCCTAAAATTTATATTAGGATCAGACTCATGGGGATATAGCTCGGGATTATTTCGCATATCCTCATCAATTAAGTCTTTGAGCTTATATCCGTTTTCTCTTAAAGCTCTTTCTACCAAATCTGTACAGGCACCTCTGTCATCCGGTGGGTATGCGCCTTGATAATAAGAAGTATCATAGCTTGTCACTTTACCTATCAAAGACCTGGCTGTATCACTTAAAGGATGGGATTTAAGATGCTTAATTTCTACTTTAGACTTAGAGGCACCCACCCCTTCAATACCATTATTATTATTTACAATCCTATCTGTGATAATTGGTATATTTGAATTTATAATTCCAAGATTTTTAAACTCATTATTTAAAAATATAAAAGCAATAAATGCAAAAACTATAGACATTACTATTATTAACTTCTTTCCCATAGTGCTATTTTTATATACATACATTAACTTCCTCTATTTTAGCAAAATTAAGCAAAAGATTATAATTAAAAAAACAAATAAAAAAAAGCTGTCTGCAAAAGACAACTTTATTATGCGGAACGGACGGGACTCGAACCCGCGACCTCCTGCGTGACAGGCAGGCGTTCTAACCAACTGAACTACCGCTCCAATTTTTTGTAAAAAAAAGAGACAACTCTTTGACTACAAAAAAATAATAGCAAATACATTCCCCTTTGTCAAAGGAAAATTATCCCTAAAATTACTTGCTTTATACAAGGATATGGGCTATAGTAATAATAGAACTTGTGAGTTCACTTTTTTTAATTTATCTAAATAATATGGAAAAAGAATCATCATTCCTAAACAAAAAGGAAACTATAATTGCACCTGAAACTTTAAATAAGATTAAAGCTGATCTTTTGCTACAAAAAGAAAGTGTTATCGAAAAATTAAACACTATTTCACAAGTAGACAATCATGAGGCTGATAATAGAAGTGCTCAATTCCCTGAATACGGTGACAAAGCCGATGAAAATGCCCAAGAAATCAGTGACTTTTCAACCACTTTAGCTACTCAAAGCATACTTGAAAAAAGTCTTAAAGATATAGAGGGCGCCTTAGATAGAATTGATAAAAACACTTATGGTGTTTGTAAATATTGTAAAAACCCTATCAATGAGAAGCGTTTAGTAGCTAGGCCTACAGCTGGTTCTTGTATTGCTTGTAAGACAGAGCTTCAAGAGAATGAATAAAATCTTAAAAGACAAGATAAACTTTTTAAATATAGCTATTATTTCTGTAATAGCTATTTTTTTTGTACTTGATAGATATTTAAAGAATTTAGCTCTAAAACTATCACCCGGTGAATCTGTTAACTTAATCGCAGATTTTTTTAGCTTTTCTTTCACCAAAAATCCTTACATTGCTTTTTCTCTCCCTCTTAGCTCTAGCATTATTACCCCTCTGGTAGTTGCTATTATTATATCTTTAATAGTAGTTATAATTAGGCTTATTTATAAACAAAAACACTTGAGCCTGCAAGTTATTTTTTTAATAATCATTCTCCTGGGAGCAGTTTCAAATGCCATAGATAGACTGCAATATGCCTATGTTATCGACTACCTCCGACTCAAAAACCTTTCTGTATTTAATATCGCAGATGCAATGATATCTCTGGGGACTATGCTTTACATATACACTAGTTTTATAAAAGAAGATTTAGTAGATAAAATAAAAAAAGCCTAGTATCTTACTTGGCTTTTTAAAATTGAAATAAAAACTATTGCTTTTTTTCAATTGTAATCTCTCTTTTCTCTTCTCCAGTTTGTGCAATAGATATCTTGTAGTATTTTTCCGGTACAATATCAGAAATATTTTCCGCCCACTCTATTGCTGTTATACTATTTTTATCTTGCCAAATTTCTTCTATTCCTAAAGTTTGCAAATCCTCTCCTGAGCTTAGTCTATAGGCGTCAATATGGCAAAAGGTCTGAGACCGCTTATCTCTTTTAAATTTATAAAGACGCATAATATTAAAAGTAGGACTATTTACCGGACCACTAACTCCTAGACCCTCGGCAAGTCCTTGAAGGAAAAGAGTTTTTCCAGCTCCGAGATTACCAAATAATAATAAGACTTCAGATCCTTTTAAATCTTTTGCCAAGCTACGGCCCAAAGCCTTAGTTTCTTGAGGGCTATTACAAGTATATTTGTTTATCTTTCTATTTTCTAAATTCATAAACAACTAAGACCTACTTAGAGCACAGGATTGCTAGGATCTCCCTCTATAAAGTTTTTTATATTATCTAAGCTCGTATCTAAAATTCTTTTTAAGGCCTCCTTACTATTGAAAGCATTGTGGGGAGTGAAAACGACATTATCCATATCAAATATCTTATTGTTTCGAACCACTGCCTCCCAATTAGCCTGATTGGCAGTTTGATGAAGCAATTCTTGGTCTTCGGAGATAAACTCCTCGCCTTCAATAACATCTAAACCAGCTCCGGCTAATTTTTTATTTTTCAAAGCATTGTAAAGAGCATCGGTATCAACAATAGCCCCTCTGGCAGTATTAATTAAGATACTGCCTTTTTTCATCTTAGCAAGCGCGGCTCTGTCAATTAAATGGTGGGTGCTTTCATTGTGAGGCAGATGAAGAGAAATAATGTCTGATGTTTTTAGAAGCTCATTTAAGCCAATATACTTGAAATTAACTACCTCGGCCATAAAATCATTTTGGCGCGTGTCATAAACTCGAACATGCATGGCAAAAGCTCTAGCTATCCTCGCTACATGAAGACCAATATTCCCCCCACCTATAATACCGATAGTTTTTCCTTTTAAGTCAAAACCACTTAAGCCATCTATAGAGAAGTCGTCTTTAAGGGTCCTAAGGTATGATTTATGAATATTGCGAGATAGTGACAAGATAAGGGCGAAGGTGTGCTCTGCTACCGTATTTTCACCATAATAGGGCACATTAGAGACCATGATCTTCCTTTTAGCACACTCTTTTAAATCTATATGATCAAAGCCTGTTGAGCGGGTTACAATTAACTTTAATTTCTTCATTTTAGCTATAAGCTTCTTGTCCACTTTTGAGCCAATAAAAACAGATATAATATCACTATCTTTTGCTAAGGCTATATTCTTCTCACTTATACTTTCTGGACTAAACTGAAGCTTGTGGTTTTTAAGCTTAGACTTAAGATAGGTGCTTTCACCCGGCTTAATATCAAAAAAAGTTATTTTAAAACTTTTAGTTTTTGGCTTTTTAGTCTTCATAGATTACTAAAATTATATTTAATATTTAAGTCATAACTATCCCAGTTTTAAGGCTGAAATAATAACTCACTACAATCATATCAATATTTAATAATTTTAACAAAAAAAACAGGCCTAAGACCTGTTTATATTTGCGGGTGGGCACACAAGGATTCGAACCCTGGACCCCTTCGGT
>CAZUDJ010000018.1:0-9467 GCA_964618575.1 uncultured Gammaproteobacteria bacterium
TCGCCTAAATATTTTCTTATCGGCTGTTGCAACATGTTGATACGTTTTTTAAATAATTAAGAAAAAAGGTGTTTATAGCCTTATTATAGCAGACTTATCGCTAAAATTAAAAACATTAGCAGTGTACTAGGACCTTGGAAATGAGGGCGGGGCTTAGGTGAGCTCATAAATTGGCACTTTTAGAGGATATAAGCTAGACAGGCAGGCAATATTTGTATATAATAAAAGGAGTTATTGTGATAAATAACATTAGTGTTTCATTTTAAAAAAGGGAGGAGTAGCAATGGTTGTATTATTTGACAACAAGTTGTGGAACTTGGAAATGAGTTTTTACTTATTTAAACGTCTCCAAGTTGAGATGCCTGAGCATGAGGTTTACGTTGAGGAGCTTTGTTCTTCTTGTTATTCAGAAAGAAGAAACGTTCCTCTAGGAGAACTTAAGCTCGAGCAAGCTAAAAGATGAGTGCTTTAACACAAGGTTGAAGTAGAATTTGGTGGGTAGTTTTAAGACTACCCACCTTAAACTAAAAGGTTTAAAAGAGCAGGGCTTAGAAACAATTTTATTCTAGGCCTTTTTACTATTCATCAATACTTCGCATAATGTATATTAATGAACCTATGATAAGGAAAAGATAAGGAGTTTAGGCCTATAGCCAAAAACCCCTATTATCTATCAAACACAGCTTTTAGATCTATTTGTGTCTTAGGAAAACATTAGTCCCATTAAGTGTACCTCGGGTTGAAATAATAATATTATTTTAATAACAATTAAAAATAGTCCTGCCGAGACCAAGGCGAAGACAAAAATACCTAGTCCAAATAAAAATTTAAATAATCCTTCCATATTAGTTGATATAGATAAGATCGCCGTAGCGCATATCTATATAGTTAAGTTTACTAAAATTATCTCCTATTTTCTCCTTTTTAACAATACTTAAGTCCTCAAATTGCTGCACAGGGTCTTTATCTAGGTTAAAGTAGACCAAGGGCCCATCTTTAAAGTCTAGTATTAAGGAATTTAATTCTTGTTCAATAATATACTTATTAGGATTGAGCTCCGCCTCATAATCTAATGCTTCGTTTAATCTAAAAACAAAATCTAAATAGTCATTCTTAAGGTTAATTTTTGCGCTCTCGCTAATTCTAATTAACTTACTTTTATTTTCTAAAATAAAATACTTTTCCATATCCTCCTCACTTACCGGCTCATCTTTGATAATATAGGCGTCCTTTGAGGCATAATAATAATCTTCTCCTTCTTTGAAGATGAAAGCATAAGGTCTTTCACTTAAGTTTACCTTTAAAGTCTTGGGAATACTTTTTTTAATTACAATTTCTGAAAAATTATAATCTTCTAAAATACTAGTACTAAGCTCTTCTTTACTTAAAAGAAAAATATTTCTTTGGCTTAAAAAGAAAAACTTTTTTTTATCTAGCTGGTCTTCTATTAATTGATTAATTTCTGACTCATCTACTCTACTTAAACCACTGATTTCTGTTATATTTATCATAAAAAATGAGGAAAAGAAAAGAAACCAAATTAAAACACTTATCGCTAAAAATAAGGCTAAAAAAACCCAGAAGACCCCTTCCCCTCTACTTGCGCGATAAAAAAAAGGGTTTTTTAAGTTTTTAGCCTGATAATCAGCTTTTATACTTCTATTTTTTCTATTTTTCATCAATTTTACTTAATATTAGCTAAATTTATGATATAGCGCCTGATATTAGGCTGTAGTTTAACCACTAGCTCATAGGGGATGGTGTCCATTAGTTCAGCTAAATTTTCTACAGAATTTTCGTCTAATTTTGAGCTTGAAATAATCTTTACCTCATCACCTATATTAATATTTTCACTGTCCACATCAAGTGAACACATATTCATACATACCTTCCCTGCTATTTGGGCATAGTAGTTTTCATTGCCTAAAACAAGGAGTTTAGCGGCGCTCGATAGTCTTCTACTTAAGCCCTCAAAATAACCAAAAGGAATGGTTGCTATTTGCGTTTCAGTTTTTACCTTATAATCGTCACCATAAGAAACTGTATCCCCTGTTTTTAGATTTTGTATAGATACAACCTGAGAATAGACTTCAAGGGCTGGCTCAAGGGCTCCACAAGCTTCACTGGGACGGTTTAAAGGATTGTAGCCATATAAGGCTATTCCTGGTCTAAAAGCTGTCAGAAGCTTGTTATCGCTTGTAAAAATTGCAGCTGAATTACCAATATGTACCCAACGAGGAAAATAACCAGCGGCACGCAAAATATCTAAATCTTTTATAAACGCCTCCTCCTGCTTGGAGTTTAGGAGTGATCTAGAGTCTGCACTAGCAAAGTGTGAGCAAAGACCACTTACAGAAAGCTTATCTAGATATTTTTTATTCTCAGCGATAAAGCCTGGCAAGTCTTGTATTCCTTCTCGATTCATACCAGAATTTACAAAAAGATGTACTTTAGCTTTCTTTTTAAATTTCGAAAGATGTCTTAAGGTGGCTTCGTTATAAACTACAAATTCAGTTCTCTTGAGTTTGCAGTGCCTATAAACTTCAAGTGGCATTTCACCTATAATAAGAACCTTGCCTTTAAAGTAACGGTAGGCAATTTGGGCTTCTGGGTATGAGTCCACTGCCACCATTTTAGCGCTAGTATGATTTAAAATAGTGCAAAGCTCTCTTAGGCCATGGCCATAGGCGTTAGACTTTAATACCGGAAAAATTTCCGCTTCGTTTTGCAGGCTTTTTAAATGGTTGAAGTTGTTGACGATTTTTTCAGCATCAACTTCTATCCTATTTAAAGTATCATACTTAGGTCTCATTAGATTTCTTAAAAAGTTAATCATAACTTGTTTTTTTAATAATTTTCAATATTTGTAACAATACCTTCTTCACGATTTATAGCATCATACTTTAAGCTAGTATCTATATCATCTAAATTAGCATAAATAGGGAGTCCACTAAAGTGGTCCCGGGCTTGAAACTTAAGACCACTTAAAAGATTAGCATAATCACCTAATTGACTCTCACTGGCACTAAGCTTAATTTCAAAGCCAGCTCTATAATTATCCTTGCTAGCACTTAAATTATCAATTTGCCAGATAACTTGTCTGGTATCTTTATTATATTTTAAATCTCCAGCTAGTAAAGATTTATTGCCTGAGAACTCAACATTTGTAGCCAGGCGTCCAGTCATTACAAAATCATTAAAATCAGAACTAGGCTTTGTCTCAAAGGAGACCCAAAGACTAGTCGGTAGGCCAACAATAGGCGGGAAAGGTCCACTGCCAAGTTGATCACCTTGGGGGCTATTGTAATAAGCTTTAGCGCTGGTAGGAAGTGAGGCGGCTACTTTAAAATCTTTTAAGTCTAGACTTTCTTTAATTATTTGACCCTCTACTTGATATTCACTGTATATGCGAGCACTTATAATACGGGCGGAGCTATCTGTCTTGCTAAAAGAAATGTTTAAAGCCACTTCCCTGTCTACTCCAGGATTAAGCTCATCTAAGTAGATATTGAAACCTTTAATTTCTAGGCCAGAGAGACTAGTTTTTTGATCACTGGAAAACTCTAAACGAGACAGAGAGAAGCCAGTGTCTTTAAGAGCTAGAGTTAATTTAATACCAGAAAGAGTATGTCTACCGTTATTCTTTAGGCGTAAATTAATATTTGCACCCTCACTTAAATATATACTATTAACTTCACTTTCATAGCTAAGGTCTAGGGGAGGGTTATTTAAATCAATCGCAATTACTTCACTTTGCTTTGGTTTAGACCAAGGATTTAAGCTAAGTTCTGGTTGAAAGCTGTAAAGACGTATGAGTAAAACAGCTAGTATGACAACAATGGCTATTAAGACAATATCCGTTACTATATAAAGACGGCTATAGCGATAAAAACGGCTAAAACGGTGATCAAATATTTTTCTTAGTCTTTTTACCATAATTTTAGTGTTAGTAAAATAAATCTTTAATTCCTAGCAATATCTCCATCTTGCCATCGCTGTTTACATCGTCTAAAGAAAGCTTTAGTCCACTGCGCACATTATCATCATAGGCAAAGAATTGTCCTAAAAGATTGCCACTGGAGTTAAAAATTCTCACATGTGGCCCACCACCAGGACCAGGAGCTACTACTATCTCATTTTTTCCATTCGCATTTACATCACCGCTGGCAACCTCAACACCTCCTCTGAAGTTTTCATGATAGGCTAGGAAGCTATGCTTTAGCTTACCATCTAGACTAAAAATTTTAACTACTGGTTTATCACCATAGCCAGCCCCAGTAATAATATCTAGCTTACCATCACCATCTACGTCGGCAAGAGCAACGCTTAGCCCACCTCTTAAACTCTTGTCATAAGCAAAGAAGCTAGATATCAAATTCCCGGTTGCGGTAAAGACACGAACCTGGGGTCCACCACCACGACTAGGAGCAGTCGCCACTATTTCAAAAAAACCATCATTTAAGTGAGTGGCAATATTTAAATCACCACGATAGAGTTTTTGATAAGGATAAAAAGAAACTATCTCAGCTCCATTTTTATTTAAAACAATTTTACCCTTATCAGCTAAAACCGAGACATCTTCCCTGTCGCGACGGCTACCATCGGCAATAGCCACGCTAGAACTAGCGGGAAAATTAGGTGAATAGGCAAAAAAACCATTTCTACTTTGCTCGCCATTGTCACCAAAAACACGATAGAAATAACCATTTACAAAAGGAGTGTTATAGATATTATCTGCACTTTTAAGAAGAAGCACTGCATCACGACTTGCTAAATTAAGATGATTAATTCTATCGCCATTGTTGATTGATTTATCCTGCGTGCCTCTAATTTTTTCTAACTCTTCTTTTTTAAAAATATGTAGTTGTGACTTGTCAGTAGAGTTTAGTATTACTGATCCTTGTTTAAAATCTCGTCGCCACAGACCAGCTTGTATTTTATTATCATTGGGTTTAAGTAAGTTATAAGGTAAGCTGGTAGCTGGCCCTAAGTTGACACTGTACTCATCATACCACCAGGTTTGGGTATGATTTGTCACATCATAATCAAAGCTATAAAATCCATTACCAAGTAAGGCACTACCAAGACCAAAGCGCATACTCTTATAATCTAGTTCATTTTTCTTATTAACATTGATAATATTTAGGGCTGGTTTTAGATTAACCTCATCTAGTTTAAAATATGTTTCCATAGAGCCGCTCCATTTACCTCCATTTTCCCAAGGCGAAGGAAAGGACTCAAGCATCATACCATTTAAAAGTCCCTGGTAGTCAAAATAAACATTACCATTGCCGACTATAATAAAATCATTGCCAAATAAAGACCTGCTTTTCTCTAGCATCTTCTTAAAACCACGGGCCCAAGCTCTGTCTGCATCAGTGCAAGACTCACTTTGACCGTCACAGTTTAAGTCTAAATTAGGATTAACCCAAGTTACATCTCCCCAGGTGTTATCATAGAAAATACCATCAAACATGCCACTGCTAACTATATTTTGGAAAACAAAGTCTGGTAAAAATTCATGAAATCTTTGTGAGGCCGAGTTTTTAGGGGCAATGTCGCTTAAATTAAGCATGTAAGTGCCTGGCCAATTCATTATTTTATTACCCGAAGCATCCTTTAACCACCATTCAGGAGATATACTATCTCTTAGTTTTTGCCTTAGTCTGGCTCCCGTATAACCAGCTGTTCTTTCTACATCATCTATTATTTCTTGAGAAGTGATATAGGCTAAAATTACTACATCAGGATTTAGACGACGGATAAGTCTAAGACTTTCTGGACTATTTTCCTGCGTTTCCATATCTAAAATCAGAACATCCCATTTGGCAAGTTCTCTAGCCTCTTTTTCATTTAATTCCCACTTTAAGTAATAGTTAGCCAAGCGCGGAAAGGTAGGTTTAAGTGGCGCAGCTAAGGTCGTGCTAGAAAATAAGAAGAAGAATAAAAATATTGAAATAAAAAATAGTTTGATTTTCATGTTTATTTTTTCTTAATTACTTTCATGCTCTTTGGTAAATATTGTTGTAGTACTTTAGGGATTAAAACAGAGCCATCAGCTTGTTGATTTTGTTCCAGTATGGCTGGTAATATTCTGCTAGTGGCTAATCCTGAACCATTTAAGGTGTGAAGGAATTCATTCTTTCCAGTTTCTTTATTTTTATATCTTACCTGGCCTCTTCGGGATTGATAATCTAAAGCATTGGAAACACTACTTACCTCTTTATAGATTTCCATAGATGGGATATAGACCTCAACATCATAAGTTTTTGCCATAGCAGCGCTACAATCTTCAGCCGCTAATTTTGAAACCTGAAAATGTAGACCTAGGCCCTCTACTAAACTCTTAGCATGGCTGACTAGCTCGGCAAACATCTCCCAACTTTCTTCCGGACGAGAGAAAATAAACATTTCTACTTTATTAAATTGATGTCCTCTTATCATCCCTCTTTCTTCCTGACGATAAGAACCAGCTTCCCTTCTAAAGCAAGATGAGTAGGCATAGTATTTTTTAGGAAGTTCAGACTCATCTAAAGTTTCATCTCGGTGGTAATTTCCTAACATCATTTCAGAAGTTGCATTTAAGCAAAGCTTATCTTGATTCCAAAACAAGTCATCTCTAAATTTTGGCAGGTGACCAGAAATATAAGCTGACTTTTCACTTAAAAGAAACGGGGGAATTAAAAACTTGTAATTATTGCTTTGGTGAAAGTCTATAAAATAAGAAAGAAGGGCCCATTCAAGCAAAGCACCGTCGCCAGTGTAGCACCAAAAACCCGAGCCAGACATCTTGGCCGCTCTTTCATAATCTATTAGATCCAAAGAAGTGGCTAGCTCTACATGGTCTTTTGGTTTAAAGCTAAATTCTGGTTTTTTGCCATAAGTATAAATAACTTCATTATTTTCCTTGCCACCAGCGACTACATCAGGAGCGGGTATATTAGGAAGTTCGGCTATTTTTTCATTTAAATCAATTTCAATTTTAGCTAAATCACTATCTATTATTTTTATCTCTTCTCCTAAATTTTTTAAAGCAGTGATAGTTGCTTCATCTGGCTTTACCTTGGAATGTTTATTTCGTTTAGCTTTAAGATCTTCACTTTTTGCAATTAAATCTTTACGCTTATCATCTAGATCTATAATTGTATCTAGATTAATTTTCTCAGCCGGCATTCTCTTTAAGAGAGCTAACTCTACATTTTTTTTATCACTTCTAATTAAATTAATATCTAACATATTTTTTATCTTAGTCTTCGCTTAGTTAATTAATTCTCCCCCAAAAGCATCTAAAAGATTATTTAGCAGGGAGTCTTTTGGTCCCGCCTCAGTCTTTGGCCTAGAAACGCTAAGTCCCTCTGACTCACTACTAGCTTCACTTACTTGACTGGAGTTATCATCTTCTTCAAGTTCTTGTAGGCTTTCGTTTAAATGAGCGTCTATTGCTATAGGTGCGCCATAGACTTCAGACAAGGTTTCCTCTATTAGAGCTCGAATGCTTACATCCTTTACTCTATCTTGATGAAATTTATATTTAAATACAAGACTAAGGGTGCCAGCGTCAATATCTTTAGGTGTGCAATTTTGCAAAACAAAGGAAAGTGAGTGGTTGTGTTTTTTTATCTTTATTAAAAATTCAGGCCATTTTTCCATTAACTCCTCACAGCTTAATTTAAGATCAGAACTTTTGGCAGTTAATTTTGAAACTTCTTCGCTGCTTTCCTTGGACCCACTTTCTTCTTTTAAAGCCGGCTTGCGCTTAGTAAGTTCTTCACTTTTAGCTTGATAGCTTTGGGAACTAGCTGAAGTCCCTCCTTCTTTGTTTTGTTTTTTAGCAAGGGAAACTAGGTTCTCGCTACTAGAAATACTAGCACTTTGTAAACTTTGGGTGCAAATCTCTATAACAGCTAGCTCTAAAGGAAGTTGTAAAATTAATTGATTCTTATTACTGTAGGCAAGGAGAAAGCGTTTTAGATAAAATAAGACATTTTCTAGTTTTAAATCTTTTGTCAAAGCATTAATCTTTAGCTCCAAACTATCACCTAAGTTAAGGCCTAGGTCATCTGATAACTGGGGACTGATTTTTAAGATTGCAATTTTTCGCAACATTGTAATAATCTCGCTGATAAAATTTTGAATATTAACCCCGGCGTCAGCTAGAGAGTTAACTAAAGTAAGAGCCGAAACAGCGTCCTTGTTGGCTAGATGAGAAAGAAAAGTGATAACTTCATTATTATTATAATGAGGCAAAAGTAGCTCAGCATCAGCTAGGCTAATTTTTTTAGTATCAAGAGAAAATATTTGACCAAGTAAACTTTCAGCGTCACGTAAGTGTCCACCACTGCGCCGGGCAATTGCCTCTAGCACTATAGGGTCTACTTCTCTTTTTTCACTCTTAGCAATAAACTCTAATTTTTTAACTACTTCAGGCAAAGAGATTCTTTTAAAATCAAAGCGCTCACAACGGGAGATTATGGTATAAGGGACTTTGTGAATTTCTGTAGTGGCTAAAATAAAAATTACATACTTCGGTGGTTCTTCTATAATTTTTAAAAGTGCATTAAAAGCCTGGGTCGATAACATGTGCACCTCATCGATAATAAATACCTTATACTTTGCCTGACTGGGGGCTAGGCGAGAAAAAGAAATTATATTGTCACGCACATTATCTACCCCAGTATTTGAAGCAGCATCTATTTCAACTACATCTAAGTGCTTGCCCAAACTTATTGCCTTACAATTAGAACACTCTCCACAGGGCTCATATTCACCTTCCTTACGCTTAAGACAGTTAACTGACTTAGCTAATAATCTAGCAAGCGTAGTTTTCCCTACCGCCCTTGGTCCACAAAATAAAAAGGCTTGAGCTAGTTTATTATTACTAATTTCATTTTGCAAAGTTATTTTAATATGTTTTTGCCCAAAAACTTCAGAAAAATTCCTAGGCCTATAGTTACGGTATAATGTAGACATAATTATTTAATTACTTATTTTACTGCGCTCAGCAATCTCAGCTTCAACTAAGCGGGAACTGCGACCGAATTTTAATCTTGACAGTGACCGAATGCGCTCAGCTATTCCCTCTCTTTTTACACCCACCAAAGGCCAGGTTGTATGCAAGGAGAAAGGACGCGAAGCCGCATTATCAATTAGAAGTTTGATATAAGCAGTACCTCTGTCGATATTTATTAAATCATATTCACTAAAAACTGGACTAAATTCTTTGACTAAGTACTCAGCATCATCACTACCGATTTTAAAACTTATCATAGTACCGACGTTTCCAAAGACAGCATCTTTAATTTCGGTGTTATTATTTTTAGATAACTGTCCGATATATTGGTGAGCGATGATAAGATTTAGGGCATACTTTCTAGCTTCTGATAATATCTGAGAAATAGAGTCAGTGGTAAAATTTTGAAACTCATCTATATAAAGATAGAAATCTTTACGCTTGTCAGCTTCCATAT
>CAZUDJ010000019.1:0-9231 GCA_964618575.1 uncultured Gammaproteobacteria bacterium
TATATCTGAATTCTCAAGCTTGGCTTCTACCAGATTTAATGTATCGGCAATAATATCGGCATTTATTGGCCCCTTGTACGAGATGAGCACCTCTCCTTGGGTCATTTTTTCGAAGCATGAATCAATAAACTGAGTCATTGAGGTGCTAGGTTTAATTTTAGGTTTTTAGGTTTGCTTAACAAATATAAAAATAATTTGTAAGGTAACTGCAAATTTTTGCCTTAGCGTACAAATTATTTAGATACAAACATAAACATTTGAATCTTTTTAAATGTGTGCATTTTGTGGAAAATCAGTTTTTTATTTATTTTTTTGCTTTATTTTTTCCCACCAAGCCCTATTATCTTTATACCACGAAATAGTATTTTTTAGACCCTCGGAAAAACTATGCTGGGGCGAAAAACCTAATTCAGTTTCTGCCTTAGTGTAATCTATACCATAGCGCAGGTCATGACCCAATCTATCACTGACATACTCTATCCTGTCCTCGCTTTCATTCATAAGAGAAAGTATCTCTTTGGTAATTTCTAAATTACTTTTTTCACTATTTCCTCCTAAAAGATATGTCTCTCCCACTCTTCCCTTTTTTAAAATCAAATCAAGACCCAGATTATGATCATCGACATGTATCCAGTCACGGACATTTAAACCCTGTCCGTAGATAGGAAGTTTCTTTCCTTCTAGTAGGTTGGTGATAAAAAGAGGAATGATTTTTTCTGGATACTGATAAGGTCCGTAATTATTGGAACAATTGGAAATTGTAATGGGTAGATTATGAGTATGGAAATAACTACGCACTAAGTGGTCAGAGGCAGCCTTTGAAGCGCTATAAGGAGAGCGAGGGTCATAAGGAGTGCTTTCTACAAAACGAGGCGAGTCCATATCTAGTGAGCCAAAAACTTCGTCAGTGGAAACGTGGTGAAAATGTACCCCTCCCTTAAGTCTCGCCGCATCAAGTAATACCCGAGTTCCTTCCACATTACTTTTTATAAAAATATCACTGTTCTCGATAGATCTATCGACATGACTTTCAGCGGCAAAATTAACTATCAAGCTAACTCCTTCTAATAATTTTTGGACCAAAGGAAAGTCGCAAATATCACCCTTTACAAAGCTGTAGTTAGGATTGTTTTCTATATCAATCAAATTATCTAAATTGCCCGCGTAGCTTAATATATCAAGATTTATAATTTGATCTTGGGGATATTTTTTTAACCAGTAGTGGATAAAGTTGGAGCCTATAAATCCAGCTCCACCTGTAACTAATATTTTCATTGCTATTTTTATTATATTTTAAAACCCTAATAAATCTTTTAGATCTTCAATTTCTCCTGACTTATACTCTATCTTGGGTAAACTTCTAAACTGAGACTGCTCTTCTCGAGGAATAAGGTGAAAGTGTATGTGCTCTATCTCCTGATCTGCCTCTTTACCATTGTTAAGAATTATATTATAAGCAGGACATCCTAGCTTATCTTTAAGTCTCGCGCCTACCTTTTTTATAACTTTAGCAAGGTGCATTAAGTCTTCCTCTGAGGCCTCTTCTATGGTAGCGCTGTGGTTTTTAGGGATAACTAAAGTGTGCCCTACTTTAGTTGGTTTGATATCTAAAAAAGCCAAAGATTTATCATCTTCATATATTTTATAAGCTGGTAGCTCGCCTTTTACTATTTTACAAAATACACACATTTCTTATTATAATTAATATTTAAAAATATATCTTATACTATTTTATAAGGACTATTTTCGTCCTCTTCCCAACGAATTTCATCTATCTCCTCTTCCTTATTATATCCTTTGTATAATTTATTAGGTAAGTTAACTGATAAGGCTGGTTCATCCGATATGCATTTATAACCATGTACAACCCCTGGTGGCACTATTACAAAACAAGGATTATCTTCACCTACCTCTATTTCAATTTTCTCTCCTTTAGTTTCTGAATCTTCTCTTCTATCCCAGAGGTGGAGCATAAAACTCCCTGGCCCAAAGAAAGCAAAGCCATCGCTTTGATAGACGTGCTCATGGGGACCGCGAACAACGCCCGGATTAGTAATACTTGCATAGGCCATCTCGGGCTTAAAACCATCTTCATCGAGACGATAGAGTTCTGTTAAGTGGCCACGATGGTCTTTATGCTTAATTAATTTTTTTATTTTTACTCCACTTATCATATTATTAAAATTTAATTATTAGTTATTTATTTATTTCTTCCACTTAAGTAGACCGTTTTGCGCTCCAAAATGAGCAATCTTTGAGGCGGTGTTTTTAGCAGCTAAGTGTAGGGCTTTTTTAATATTGCCCTTGTAGATATTTAAACCAGCGGCAAAAGTTGAATTAAAAGCATCGCCTACTCCTGTCATATCTACTCTTTTTTTCTCTTTTAAGGCAGCTTGGAAATAAAATTCTTTTCCATCATAGACATAGGCTCCCTTTGGTCCTGAGGTTACCATAACTATACTAGGGCAAAACTTATAAAGTATTTTCAGAAGATTGTGCTCATCATTTAAAAACTTAGAACTTAGATTTTTCTCGCCAGAGAGTAAAGCTAGCTCTATTGCTTCATCTTTATTTACGACAAATAAATAAGTATGTTTTAGGTACTTAGCTAATTTCTTTAAACCAACCTTATACTGCGCCTCAGAAGGATTCCAAAATACTTTAATATCATTGTCTTTAGCTATTTTAAAGACATCGTTTAGAGTCTGTCTCCACCTTCCAGAAAGACTGGAAATATAGATAGCCTGAGATTGCTTTAGGGCTTTAAGATGTTTGACTTCCATTTCTAATTTATCATTTACCCCTCTTTGGGTAAAAATCACTCGCTCTCCTTTAGATATTAAAACAAAAGAGGTGCCAGTATCACCCTCTTTAAATCTACTGATATATTTAGTTTCTACTCCTCTTTCTTTTAAATTTAAAAAAGCAGCCTTACCATTTTCATCATTTGAGACTGCTGAAAAACAAGCCACTTTAAAACCAAAATTAGCTAAATTTACCGCCGTATTGGAACCACCGCCACCAAAGCTGTGATGAAATTTATCTACTCTTACCTTAGCACCATATTCAAAGCCTAAAAGTTCTTGACGTAGTATATCTTTAGAATTATCGATTAAAACGCCCTTGTCGGTAAAGATGGAAATATCTCTGGTACTGCCCCCTATTGTTATAAAATCGTAAATCATAAAATTAAAATAAAAAAATGATGAATATCCCTACTATATCATATAGAGCTTTTGTTTTCCAGAAAAAATGGTTTAAACTTTTTAAACCAAAAAACTAAAGGATGGAAAAGAAGAAGCGCAAATAAGAGGCCCCAGGCAGTCTCAAGTCCTAAATTAAGCCAAAAGGCATTTGTCGAGAAAGCTAGAGAATGATTTAGTCCTGAAAACAGGAAATCTAAAATTGTTAAACTAAAATTGTAAACTAGAGTAAAGCCTATGATAGTGGCTGTCAGTGAATAAAGTGATCGGTTGGTAAGGAAATTTTGTAAAATAAAATTAAGCCCAAAAGCAGCCAAACTTAAAGATATGGTATAGATAGAAAAGAACTCAAAAGATAAAATATCAGAAAAAATTCCAAAAAATAAAATAAAGTATAAAGCGGGCTTAATACCAAGAAAGAAGAGAATAAAAATTAAAGCTATAAGGCCAGAATTAAGATATATCGCTAGTCCTGGTAAAGCTGAATTAAATGAAAAATTAACTAAAGCCAAAGCTAGCCCTGCAATAAATAAAATAAAGATTTGTCCACTTTGTCGCCACATAATAATTAAGGAATTACTACTGAAACGAAAGTTAAAGTATTAAAATTTAAAACTGGCTCTATAATGGCTGATTGAAACACTTCATTGCTTTCACTCTTTACCTCCTGTACCCTGCCCACAACCAAACCTCTAGGAATCTCGGGGCTAAGTCCAGAGCTAATTACTAAATCACCGGGGGAAACTTTTTCAAGTTGCGGAATATAGTTCATCTCTATGGTAAGACCTAGACGGCCATCACTTAAGCCTTGGGTGTGATTTTCATTTTGCAGTGCTACCGCCAGTTGGCAGCCAGGGCTAGTACTAAAACAAACACGGGCGCTACTTTCCTCAAGTGCTGTTATTTTTCCTACCACCACCCCCTCTTCACTTAAAACGGCCAGGCCGAGGCTTAGTCCATCACTTAAGCCTTTGTCAATAATTAAATCTCTTTTATCACCTTCATTAAATATTCCCTCTTTGGCTAATACATTAGCTAAAACGGTAGTAAAATCAGTGCGTTTATTAAAGTTTAGTTGCTCACGTAATTTTTCGTTTTCACTTAAAAGTTCTTGATACTTCGCTTTATCTATAGTGAGCTTAGCCACTTTAGCTTCTAACTCAGAAAGACTATGCATCAGCTCATCTTTTTCTTGTTTGCTTTCATAGCTAGCATTAATGTTGTTTCCCCAAAAATACAACTTAGTGCCTATGGGAGATACCAGTTTTAAAAAGCCACGCTCCAGTGGCTTAAGAATAGATGTTA
This sequence comes from uncultured Gammaproteobacteria bacterium, assembly GCA_964618575.1. GTDB lineage: Bacteria > Patescibacteriota > Patescibacteriia > Patescibacteriales > UBA12465 > UBA12465. The sequence continues at coordinate 4,509 of CAZUDJ010000019.1, forward strand.
AATGCAAAAAAATTAGTAGTATAAGGACTACTAAAAATATTAAGTAGGGTTTTTTGAGATTTTTCTTGAGCATGAAAAAAAATTAGTATTTTTAGCTCTATTCAAAACTAGTTGGTAAAACTACCTTTTCTAGTAGCTCACTGTCTCCTAAAAGTAAGCTAGTGCCCCGAGCGACACAACTTAAAGGATCATCTACAATTTTAACAGGGATCTTGGCCGCTGTTGATATTGCTTGGTCTAAACCACGCAAGAGCGCTCCACCTCCAGAAAGATGTAGTCCGCGCTCATAGATATCTGAGACCAGCTCCGGTGGAGTTGTTTCAAGTATTATCTTAATATTATCAATAATCTTTAAAACCGTACGAGAAATTGCTCCTCTTATTTGCGAGTCGTTTACTATTATCGCCTTAGGTAGTCCAGTTAAAAGATCTCTTCCCCTTACTTCAATTTCCTCTGGCTCATCAAAAGGAATAGCAGAACCGATAGAGATCTTGATAGTCTCAGCTAATTGCTCACCGATTAAAATATTAAACTCTTCTCTGATATACTCTATTATATTATTATCAAATTCATTGCCAGCCGCTTTAAGAGACTTCCAAGTAACTACTCCACCTAAGGAAATCACCGCTATCTCTGTTGTCCCGCCACCTATATCTACCATCATAGTAGCGGTCGCCTCAGTAACGGGTAGTCTAGCCCCTATAGCTGCGGCCATGGCCTCTTCTATTAAATAGACTTTACGGGCTCCAGCTGAGCGAGCCACATCTTCCACTGCCTTTTTCTCTACTTCGGTTAAATCTAGCGGCACCCCTATTACCACTCGCGGGCGTGCTAAAACCGAAAAATTATCTCTTTGCACTTTAGTGATAAAATATTTTAACATTTTCTCTGTTACCTCAAAGTCAGAAATAACACCGTCTACCAGTGGACGAACTGCCTCTATATGTCCTGGAGTTTTACCAACCATCTTTTTAGCCGCTTCACCCACTTCTAAAATTTCATTAGTTCTTTTATTAATTGCCACTACGCTAGGCTCATTTATAACCAAACCTTTGTCACTTAAAAATACTAAGATATTCTTAGTTCCTAAATCTATTCCTAGATCATGACTTAATTTTTGAAATATTTTATCAAACATAAATTATTTACTAAAAAATCTATTTAAAGTATGAAATTATATCAGCTCCTTTTATTATCTCCCCTTCTTTACTATCTCGACGCTTTAGCTCAAAGCCACCGCGCTCTAAGGATTTAGCGCTAACTATTAGACGATATGGGCAACCAATTAAATCAGAGTCAGCAAATTTTTCACCCGCTGACATATCTCTATTATCATAGAGAACTTCTATATTATTATCTTTTAGTTCTTGATACACCCTATCTGCTTCTTCATTTTTATTTAAAGAAACAAGGTGAACTTTAAAAGGAGCAATGTTCTCTGGCCAGATAATACCTCTATCATCATGACAAACTTCAACTACAGTAGCTAAGATACGGCTTAAACCGATGCCGTAGCAACCCATAATAACATCTTTTTTACTACCATCCTTGTCTTGAAAATTTAGAGAAAAAGCACTAGAAAATCTATTTCCTAATTTAAAAATATTGCCCACCTCTGCGGCCTTCTCTTCCCTTAGCTCACTCTTATCACAGAGAGGACAAGCTGGCTGTTCAGAAATTATTTCTTTATTAACTGCTACTTTACATTCATCGCAAATATATATTAAATCCTCCCCTGCCTCAGTTAAAGTTTGAAACTCATGTGAGTATTTTGAAAAACTACCACCGGAGGCATAGGTTAGATAGGTCATGTCACCTAGGCCACAGCGCTTAAAAACTTTGTAATAGGCCTCGGTGGCTAGCTTATAATAATCATCTAGATCTTCTTGACTGGCGTGGAAAGAATAAAGGTCTTTCATTAAAAACTCCCGTCCTCGGAGTAAACCCGCCTTGGCGCGCTTCTCATTTCTAAACTTAGTTTGAATTTGGAAAACCGAAAAAGGTAGTTCGCGATAAGAGTGCACAAATTTTTTAACTAGTGGAGTTACCATCTCTTCATGGGTGGGATTTAAGGCATATTCTTTATTATCAGAACCACTGATCTTAAATAAAATATCAAGATCATTCCAACGTCCGCTTGTCTGCCAATATTCTTTCGGTGCAAGAGCGGACATATTTATCTCTTGACCGGAGATGCCTTCCATTTCTTCGACAATAATTTGCCTAATCTTGTTTAAAACACGCCAACCCAAGGGCAAAAAAGAATAGACTCCAGCCGCTGCTTTGTCAATAAAGCCAGCCCTAATTAGGGTAATTGCATTATAACTGGTCTCGTCTTTCGGTAATTCTTTAATTGTCTTGGTAAAAAGTTGACTTTGTTTCATATTTTAAATCCTAGCTAAAAATAAGTAGATTGTAAAGTTAAATTTTTTTCATCTTTTTTAAAGCTGCCTTCACTCTTTCCCCGCTGCCAATAAGATCTTTTGGTACTGTTGCAAGAGCCACTCGCGCTTCTTGTAAAGAGTAACCCAGCGCCATTAAAGCATCTATTTCATCGCTTGAAACAAGCAAATTATCTTGATCAAAGCCTTGGTTAACACTTAAGCGAGAAATCTTAGTTTTAAGCTCTAGCACTATCCGCTCGGCAGTTTTCTTGCCTATCCCAGCTACCTTGGTTAAAAGTTCAGCATCATCACGCATTATCGCCTCAGAAACATCAGCGGCAGAGGATGTGCTTAGCACTCCTATCGCTGACTTAGGCCCCACACCAGAGACACTAAGTAGAAGAGAAAAAACATCTAAATCTGCCTTATCTAAAAAACCATATAAGTCTGAGGCATTTTCCTTAAAGCTCTGGTAAATATTAAGCTCAACTTCAGTGCCTAGTAAAAGAGCGTTTAAAGTGTTCTCCCCGCAAAAAACTTGATAACCTATGCCAGCGACAAGACAAACTACAGAATTATTATTTTTCGATATTATTTTTCCTTTTAAATAAGCTATCATATAAAGTGACTTTAATTTTTTAAATTATCTTTTACTTTTTTTCTTCCAGCCGTCGACAGATTACCGCCCCACCCTCAGGCATAGTTTTCTTTTTATCTAAAATAATATAGACTCTTGCTCCACCACCACCGCCATGAGCCTTATCTAAACTTTCGCCACTATCAAGGGAAAACATTTCTTTAATTTTTACTTTCACAACTTGATAGGCGGGCAGTATTATTTCTATCGAGTTTCCAACAAAAATACTATTGTGAACCTTAAAAGCCAGTGCTCTTTTAGGAAGTTTTTTGTATAAATTAGGTTCTATTTCTTCTTCTGATAAGACCTGTCCGCAAAACTCCCAAGCAGAAGCCTCTTTAGCGCGCAAAGTATTTTGCTCACCCTTCTTTTCCTTTAAAAATCCAGTGCTATAACCCCGGTGCACTAGTTTAGAATCTAATTCTTTATATAAATAATTTAATTCTTTTTTAAGCTCAGATTCATCCTTCACACTTAAAGCTGAGTTAAGCGCTCTTCTATAAATTGCGGCCGTGATAGCTTGGTAGTAGACACTTTTCGCCCGTCCTTCAATTTTAAAACTAATTACACCGGCATCTATTAGCTCCTTAATTTCCCTCACTAAACACATATCTTTGGAGTTTAGCAAATAGCTACCATGTTCCTCACTTACAAGCTCTAAGTCCTCGTCATGACCCCTGGCCTTTAATCTGTAGTGACTGGTGTCATATTGCCAGCGACAAGGCTGAGCACAGTCACCCAGGTTAGCACTTCTTCCCACAAACATAGTGGAAAGAAAACAGCGACCAGAATAAGCCATACACATGGCTCCGTGGACAAAATATTCTAAATCTAAGCTTGGTAAAGCTTTATGTATTTTTTTAATCTCTTCTAAGCTTACCTCTCTTCCTAAAATAATTCGCTTAATTCCCTGCTTTTGCCAAAAACGGGCTGACTCTAGATTAGTGCAATTAGCTTGCGTGGAAAGATGAATTTCAATTTTAGGACAATGCTTTTTTATCAGAGAAATAATACCAGGATCTGAGGCAATAAAAGCATCAGGTTTTAATTTATTTAATTTCTTTAAATACTTAACAAAGCTATCTAAGTGATGATTATGAGCAAAAATATTGGCGGTGATATAGACCTTCTTGCCCCGCCTGTGAGCATACTCTATTGCCTCAGCTATCCCCGCAAAGTCAAAATTATTTATCCTTACCCGAAGAGAAAAATCAGGTATCCCTAAGTAGACCGCATCAGCGCCATAGAAAAAAGCAGTTTGCAACTTTGCCATATCGCCAGCTGGCGATAAGAGCTCTAAGCTTGGCTTAATTTTTTTCTTTTTTATTTTATTTTGTGTCATTAAATTGAAATATTATAATTATAGAGATAGCCCCTTAAGCCATCTCCCTTAGACGCTTTATCCTCTCACTAGTTGGCGGGTGAGTGGCCATAGCTCGGCTAAAGAATCCTGGTTTCTTAGCTTTTCCTTTAAGAGGTGATGAAATATAGAGGTGGGCAGTAGCACGATTCGCCACTTCCAGTGGCTCTTGGTCTAAGGCAATTTTTTCAAGAGCTCGGGCCAATCCTTCTGGATAGCGGGTTAAAAGAGCAGCGTCAGCATCAGCTAAATATTCGCGCTTACGGGAGATAGTAAATTGCATCATGTAGGCAAAAATAGGCGCTAAAATAGATAGAGCAATCGCTGCTATCATAATTATTA
>CAZUDJ010000020.1:0-8704 GCA_964618575.1 uncultured Gammaproteobacteria bacterium
TAATAAGACGACCACGAGGTGATCTATCTAAAAATCCCAGTTGCAGTAAATAAGGCTCATACATATTTTCTATAGTATCAGACTCCTCCCCAGTTGCAGCCGAAAGCGTATTTAAACCAACTGGACCGCCCCTAAATTTAGTAGCAATGGTGTGTAATATGCGCCTATCTACAGTATCAAGACCGAGACTATCTACCTCAAGTAAGGCGAAAGCTTCCCGACAAGCAGACAGATCTAACTTGCCTTCATTTTTAACCTCACAATAATCCCTAACTCTTTTAAGAAGACGATTGGCAATACGAGGAGTGCGTCTACTGCGACTAGCAATCTCTGCCTTGGCTTGAGCCTCTATCTCTACTCCCAAAATTCCAGCGCTTCTTTCAATAATTTTTTCTACATCATCTTGTTCGTAAAAATTTAAATGATAAGAGAGGCCAAAGCGATCACGTAAAGGTGAGGAAAGAAGTGAAGCAAGGGTAGTAGCGCCAACGATAGTAAACTTAGGTAAGTCTAGGCGCAATGTTCTAGCACTGGGCCCCTTACCCATTATAATATCAAGGGCAAAATCTTCCATGGCCGGATATAATATTTCTTCAACAATTTTTGGCAAACGATGGATCTCATCTATAAATAAAATATCTCCGGGCTCAAGGTTGGTTAATATAGCAGCCAAGTCACCACTTTTTTCTATAGCTGGGCCAGATGTCACTCTAATATTAGCCCCTGTTTCGTTAGCAATTACATGAGCCAAAGTAGTCTTTCCTAAACCAGGCGCACCATAGAGTAAAACATGATCTATTGGCTCCTCTCTTTTTGACGCAGCCAAAATAGCAATATCTAAATTTTTTTTAATCCGTGACTGACCAATATAATCTTTAAAATTCTTTGGTCTTAAAGAATTTTCTAAATTATTATCTTCAGGTTTTTCCTCCGGACTAGTTATTTTTTTTTCTTCTGTCATATGTTTATATTTATACTCTATCTCTGTTTAAACTCACAGATACTATTAAAATCACAAAACTTACAAAGTGGCGAAGGCTTGGGACTAAAATCTCTTCTATAGATAGCTTTAATTTCTGAAAGTATTTGCTCTTTTAATTTTTCTTTATCTTTTAGGCTAGCCTCAAATGATAACTTAGACCCATCTTCAAGATAGTAATAGCTTAACTTAGTCACGCGCTCTTGTAAATATTCCTCTAAGAACAATTGGTATAAAATTAGCTGTCTTTTTTCTTGATAAGTAAGAGTTTTTTTAGAACTGCCTGTCTTATAATCTATAATCTCCAAACTCCCATCCTTTAGCCTGTCCACTCTATCTATTGTGCCCTTAATAACATCGCTGCCTATTTTAAAAGAAAATCTTTTCTCTAAAAAAACTAGGCGATAAGGCTGATTTGCTTTATAGTCTTTTAAAAACTTATCTAGACTTTCTTCTCCTTTGATAAAATATTTCTCTCTGACTACTTTACTTGTGTAGCCGTCTTTTATAAAATCTTGTGAGTAAATTGTCTTAAGACGAGCTAAGCTCAGATAATTTTTGCCTTCTTCTTTGTCGTCTTTTGTAAATAAGTCTAGCTGTTTGTGTTTTTCATCGTTTAAAAGGGGTAAGAGAAAGTGATATAAAGTATTATGTAAAGAGCGTCCAAATATAAAGGCTGCCTTGTCACTGGGCACGGGAACCTTTAAAACAAAAGCAAACTTATACTGCAAGGGGCAGGTAGAAAATGCTGCCAGTTGAGAAAATGAAAACTTGCTCGGTAGGGGATACTTATTTTCATCTTTTCCAAAGATAGGTTTTGTGGTTTTCTCAAAAGTATTATCTAAGTCTTTTAAGAAATCATTACCAGCTCCTGCATTTAAGCTATGTGGACTCTCTGTAAGGCCTGCCTCAGAGATAAAAACAGAGGCTTTTTTTTCTCTTACTCCACCATAATCTTTAGCTGAGCTTAGATAGGCTCTTTTTTTAGCGCGAGTTAAAGCCACATAAAATAGCCTTCTCTCTTCTTCTATATGAGCATTTTTACTTATTTCAATTTTTTCTTTTAGCATTGCCTCTGGTATAGATATCTTTTCTGCTCGTGATATGGTTGGAAATTTCTTATCAACTAAGTTTACAATAAAAACATATTTAAATTCTAAACCTTTGGCCCCGTGAACTGTCATAATCTTAACAGTATCATTGTCAGCAAAATCAAGTTTTAAAGAGCCAGTTTCACCTGCCTCCAGCTCTAAATTAATCGCCTCTAAGAATTCACGTAAATTTAAATCAGGCACAGAGTCTTCCATCTTTTTAATCTTTTGATAAAACTGATTGAGGTAAGAGAATTGTTCTAAGTCTTTATCTCTATCTAAATTATTTAATAAACCTGAGTCATAAGCAAAGTGTAGAAATATTTTGCTCGTCTTGTTATCACCGACCAGGCTTTCATGTTGCTCTAGTAAGTTTAATAATTTTTTTATATTAGTAATACTTCTTTTGCTAACACCTAAAATATTATCTATATTTTTTAAAGCTTCAAAAAGAGACCAGACCTTTGTTCTGGCTTTTTTATTGATATTTATCATATCAATATGAGCAACTTTAAAAACCTCCATATTTAGAACCCGAAAAAGAGCGCTAGAATCATGATAATCATCGAGTAGGCGAAGGTAGTTTAAAATATCTAAAATAATAGGCTTATAGTACAGACCTCGCCAAGACATAAATTGATTAGGAATGTTTCGTCTATTTAATTCGTTTAAATAAGCATCAGCTGTATTATTTGCTCTAAGTAAAATAGCAAAATCTAGCCAAGCAATTTCCTCTTTATTTTTATTTTTTTCTATATAAATTTTTTCTATCTCAGAGGCCACAAAAGAAACTTCATCTTCTTGACTGGGAAAATTATAATATTTTACAACTGACGCGCTAGGCTCAGAGATATAATCATTTTTTGCTTCTAATTTTTTATTTATCTTTAGCTTCGCCTCTAGACGATTAGGGTTATTGTGTTTAATAAATTTATAGGCAGTATCTAAAATCTCTTGTCTCGAGCGATAGTTTTCAATTAATACTATTTCTTTTGCCTGCGGATAGTCTTCTTTAAACTGCATTATGTTAGAAATAGAGGCACCTCTAAACTTATAGACAGCCTGATCGTCATCACCGGTAACCAACAAATTGTTGCGCGGTGCCGCTAGTATTTTAATTAGCTCGTACTGAGCCAAATTAGTATCTTGAAACTCGTCGACCATTATATACTTAAACTTATTGCGATAAATTTTTAAAATATTAGGTCTAAGTAAAAATAACTTTATTGTATAAATTATTAGATCACCAAAATCTAAATAGGAGTTTTCCAGCAATAACTTGTTATAAACTTCGTAAGCAAAAGCTAACTCTTCTAGTCTTTTGTCTTCCATCTCTTCTTCCGTTTCTAGGGATTTATTCTTTGCAGATTTTAAATCTTTTTTATTATTGCTTTTCTTTGTTTGTGAAGCAACATATTTTTTATAATCCTCTACGCTAATATTTTCATCCTTGAGTCGAGAAAAGTGCTTAAGTAATTCTGAGATAAATTTTGAAGGATTCCCTAGGGGGGCATAATAGTCTAATTTGAAAAGATCTATATTTTTTTTAATAAGCACCCACTGATCCGTCTCATTTAGAAGCTTAAAAGCTGGATCTAGTCCTAGCTCAAGAGCGTGCTCTCTTAAAACTCTTTCTCCAAAGCCATGAAAAGTATTTATCCATAAATCAACATAGCCATAGGGTAAAATCCTATCAGCTCTTTCCTCCATCTCTCCCGCCGCTTTTTCAGTAAAAGTAAGTAACAACACTTCGTCGCTATTTATTTTTTTATCCATTAATAAATAAGCTAATCGATTAATTAGCACTGTTGTTTTACCGGTTCCTGCACCTGCGACAAGCAACAAAGGGCCATCGGTATGAATGACGGCCTCTTTTTGTGCTTTATTTAGTTTTATTTCTTTTAAAAAACTAGACATTAATTTTTATACTTATTGGTAGAGCTATCTTTGTATTAATAGTTCGCCTAATTTAATATCCTCTTTTATTTCTTCTGAGACATCAGACCATTTAGCGTACTTAGCTAAAAATATTTCTTTCTCTTCCTTAGTCATAAAGCGGGGAGAGGATTTTATTGACCGGTGAGGTAAGAAAGTAATTTTTATATTTTCTTCATCTACACTTAAATCCAGTGCGAGACCCTCTTGAGTTTCAGAAGAAAAATATTGGTCAAAGATAAAATTACCTAAAGAGTAAAAAATGGGTTTTTCTTTATATATTTCCATTCCCTGAACAACGTGAGGATGGTGTCCAATAATAATATCTGCCCCCGCTTCAACTAAATAGTAGCCCACCTCCTGTTGATATTTATTAAAATAATGTTGATACTCATTACCCCAATGTATATTGACTAGAACTAAATCATTTTCCTCTTTAGCAATTTTTATCATTTCCTCTGCTTTTGTCTTATCAAAATGATTGTAAACCATAGACAAGCTAATCATTGCCACCTTAGTTCCCTTTAATTCAATATCAGTTCTTGAAAAATCATCTATCTTAGCATCGGAAGATCCGCTAAAGTAAAAACCAATTGCTTTTAAATTGTCTCTAGTCTCATCTATTCCTTGCTTGCCTTGATCAGCAAAATGATTATTAGCTAGGGCAAAGTAATTAAAATTATAGTCTTTGAAAGCGAGAACATGCTCACTTTTAAAAGCAAAGTCATATAAATTTACGGGACTATAGTGCTTACCTCCATTTGTCACTGCCCCCTCTAAGTTAGCTGAAACTATATCTTTATTCGCAAAATGATCTGTATCAGTCTCTAAAAGCGGTGCTAAAAGTTCATTTACAGTCTTAGTTTCTAAAATCTTTCCCACATTCCTATCTAACATTACATCGCCAAAGAAAAGAAACTTAAGCTCTTTTAATTTTGGCAAGACTTCGTCTTCTTCTAAAATAAGCTCACTTCCTTGAGCTTCCTCATTATCACCCTTTTCTATGGCTTGCCTTTCTTGCCAATCAAATAAACTAGGATTTGATTTTTTAACAAAGAAGAAAGTTCCGGCTATAAGAAGGGAAGAAAAAATTACAATAAATAAGATTTTATTTCTTAACATAGACTAAGATTAGATATTGCTTAATTTAAAATTTTAAAATAGATTTAAAATCTTTATTCTTAACTTTTCCAATTAAAGCTAAATTTAAATTTTCATTTACAAATATTTTTTTAGCTGTTTCTTGTAAATCCTTGGCTGTGATTTTTCTAACAGAAGTTAGAAAATCAGCGGGTGTCATAATTTTTGGTCTAAGTACAGCTTGACGCCCATACCAATTGGCTAGTTCATCACTTGCCTCCAGATGCATTATAACGCGGCCCTCCATAATATCCTTAGCCCTAACCAACTCCTCCGGACTTACAAGATTATTTTTTAAACGCTTATATTCACTTAGAATAATTTCTATAGCCTCTTCAGTTTTTCCTATCGGCACCCCAGCCTGGGTGCTTAAGTAGCCCGAATTAGAATAAAATTCAGTGCTAGTGCGAATTGAATAAGCCAAACCCTTTCTTTCCCTTAGTTTAATAAACAAACGAGAGCTCATCGCTCCTCCCAAGATTAAGGCGAGCATTTTAGCTGCCACCTCAGACTCATCGTTGGCAGGAAAGCTCCTTACCGCCAAGGCTAAGACCATTTGATCAGTATCTTTAAACACCGCATTTAATTGTGGCTTTGTTTGGGATTCTACAAGTTCTTCTTGCTCTTTAAAATTACCGGACTTCATTTTTGCTAATACTTTTTCTCCTTGTTTGATAAGCTTTTCCTCTAAATTCCCTGCCAGGATCAAATTGGTACTTTCGGCCCCATATTGGCTTTTTAAATAACTTGTAAAATCGGCTCTTTTAAAACTTTTAATATTTTCCTTAGTGCCTATTATATCCCAACCAGCTGAAGTGTCGCCATAGAGACAGTTTTCTAAAACATCATCTATGTGCATCAGAGGATTATCACGATACATATTCAATTCTTCAATAATAACACCCCGCTCTCGTTCTATTTCTTTAGGGCTTATCTTGGGGCTTAAAATCATGTCCTCTAATATTTCCAAGGCTTTGCCAATTTTTTTAGGCGTAGTTTTTACATAATAACCAGTGTACTCCTTGCTGGTAAAAGCATTGAACTCACAACCAAGAGCATCAAAAGCACTTGATAGTTTAAGCGTGTTAGGGTATTTATTACTACCTTTAAAAAACATATGCTCTAAAAAGTGAGAAATTCCATTATTTTTCTTGCTTTCATTTCGGGAGCCTGTTTTAAAGATGAACAAAGCGCTAGCCGTTTTGGCCCCCTTGTCATTAATTGTTATTAAATTACTCTTATTTGCGAGTTCTAATTTATTATATTGATTCATATCTATCCTAATTTATTTTTTAGCTGTTATTTTAAATCTATCATATATTTGGTATAATTTAAAGCAACAAGGTTCTAGCTGATTAAATTAATAAATTGACTTATGAATTATCAAATCAAGGAAAAAATTAACATTAGCACAGAGAGTAAGCAATATAAAATTAGTCGTATCAGAGATTTGCCTACCGAAGAAAGACCTCGTGAAAAATTACTAGAAAATGGGCCCAATGCCCTTAGCTCGGCTGAACTTTTAGCTATAGTTTTAGGTGTTGGTACAAAAAAAGAGGAGGTCTACTCTATGTCACTAAGATTAATCCGAGAATATGGTGAAAAAGGTATTGCTTATCAAAAAGACCCGCTCGCCATTAAAAAGGATCTAGATCTCCCTATCACTAAGGCTTGTCAAATTGTAGCTTGTTTTGAACTAGGTCGCAGATTCTATCAAAAAAAACCTGGTGCCTCTATAATAATTCGAACGGCTAAGCAGGCCTATGAGCATTTAAAGGATATGAATCGACATAATAAAGAACAGGTCAGAGCTCTTTACCTAAATAATCATTACCGCTTAATACATGATGAAGTTATTTCTATAGGTACCCTTGATGCTGCCATACTGCAGCCACGTGATGTTTTTCAACCAGCACTCGAATATGGTGCAGTTGCTGTTATTATTGCCCACAATCACCCTTCTGGTGTTTTAAAAGCTAATAAGGCTGACGCTGAAATTACTGACAAACTTATTTCTGCTGGTAAAATACTAGACATAGAACTCTTAGATCATTTAATCATTGCCAATAATAAGTTTGTAAGTATTATTTAAATCTGGGTGGTAAATAAAAAATACAAAATTAAAAATTCCTTTCTAAGTCTCAGAGATGAGGCTAGTGTCAAAGCGCATATTTTAAATGACGACTACTTTGGCTCGATTGCCACTATCATAAGTCTTATAAAACAAGAAATAAAAAATCAGCCTCATAGGTATCAGACTGATTTTTTTAAACATTTAAATGATTTGGAGAAAGACTTAAACTGGCTACAAAATAATTATCAAATAAGTCCTAAAATAAACATAAGAAATAAAATTCCAAAAGGTAAAGAAAAAAACCAGTGCTCAAAAAACATTAAAACTAGTAAAGTTAAGATCAAGGCGACAAATAAGCCCTCTCTCCCCTTATCCTTAAAGAAGAAAAGGATAAAAAGCAATAAAGCTAGTAGGGCAAAAATACCACTTTCAGCAAAGAGTAGGAGGAAAGAGTTGTGAACTGGTTGAGGATATTCATTATTTATCTCTTGCGAAGATAGAGCGATAGTATAATTACCTGCCCCAAGCCCAAACCAGGTTTGGTTTTTTATAATATTACTTACAGTCTGTAGCTCATTACTTCGCTCTGTCAAAGAAACTTGCTCTAATCTTGAGCTAGCCTTAAATCTTGTTATCACTATATCTTTAAAAGAAAAACTAAGAAAAGTAAATAGTATAAGTGAAAAAAATAATAAAAAGAGATACCTCCCGGTGGTCCACTTATCTTCTTTTTTAAAAAAGAAAAATAGTAAGATTAAGGCACCGACAAGAAGGGCTAGCCAAGCGGAACGAGAGAAGGTGAAAAAAAGCGCGCTAAGATAAACAAAATAGGCTACAAAAATAGAAAGTATTCCGTATATTTGTAAACGTGTATTTATAATTTTTCTTTTTGAAAGCAGGTAGGCAGATAAAAGCAAAGCTATCACCAAAACACCCCCTAGTATATTGGGGTGATCTAATCCGCCATAAGCTCTTAGCCAGCGTCCGGAGCCTACTTCAATAACTGATGTTCCTACTAATTCTGGATTATGAAGAGCTAGTCCTAAATACTTACTTGCAAAAGTGCTTTGACTTAAAAATTGATAAATAGCTAAAATTGCATGCAAAAAAACACTAATTAAAAAAGCATATATTAACTTAAGACGAGATACTAGACTGCCTAGCAATACATCCTCAGCTAAAGAAAATCTTAGAATGTAGAAAAGTCCTAGTGCTAACAATAAAAGACTTATTTTATAAAGACTTAATATTTTATCAGCCGCAAAAAATAATGAGAAACTATAAAAAGAGACAAAAGTAGCCATAAAGTACCAATAAATAGGTATTTTTTTATTTTGTCTATTTAAAAATTGATAAATTAAAAAAGAAAGCAAAGCTAAAATTAAAGGTAGGTGACTAAGATAAAGACTAATTTCAGTAAAATTATTAGTTCCAGCTAAAAGTATTAACTTAGTTTGAAAAGGGAGAAGAAATGCAAAAGCTAGT
>CAZUDJ010000021.1:0-8664 GCA_964618575.1 uncultured Gammaproteobacteria bacterium
AATAAAAAATAGTGTTCCCAATTATTTTTCCATCTTGAAAGTATAAAATAAGTATTATGTTAAATTCAGGCAAACAAATAAGTGATCTTAAAATTAAGCTAGAAGAGCTTAAAGTCCTTTTAGCTATAGATAAGAAGAGTAAAAGAGTAGTCGAGCTAAGGAAATTAATGCTTGCTCCGTCTTTTTGGGAAGATCAAGAAAAAGCAGTGAGCATAAGTCGTGAGGCCGAGGATTTGCAAAACGAGCTCAACGCTTGGGAGAAAATAGAGGCTGATATTTTAGAAGCCGAGGGGATGTCAAACTTAATAGAAGCTGAGGGAGAATTAGCAGAGGGAAGCCTAGAGGAGGAAATGCAAGAAAAATATAAAGAACTAGAAAAAAGCATAGAAAAATTAGAATTTAAAACTATACTTTCTGGTAAATACGATAATAATAATGTCCTTTTGTCTGTCTATGCTGGTGTTGGTGGTATTGATGCCCAAGATTGGGCGCAGATGCTAATGCGTATGTATATTCGTTTTTCTGAGAGAAATGGCTTTAAAGTGCAAGTTTTAGATAGAAATTATGGTAATGAAGCTGGTCTTAAAAGTGTCACCTTAGAGATTTCTGGCGCCTATGCCTATGGTTACTTAAAAAGTGAAAACGGTGTTCATCGTTTGCTTCGTAACTCACCCTTTAATGCCGATGGTCTAAGACAAACCTCTTTTGCCTTAGTTGAAGTAATCCCTGAACTAGGTAGTGTGGGCGATATTGTTTTAAAAGATGAAGATATACGTATAGATGTCTTTCGTTCTTCTGGCCCCGGTGGTCAAAGTGTAAATACAACGGACTCTGCTGTTCGCATAGTACACCTTGAAAGTGGCCTAACAGTTAGTTGTCAAAGTGAGCGCTCCCAGCATCAAAACAAAGAGAGTGCTCTAAAGATTTTAAAAGCTAAACTTAAACAAGCAGAAATTAAAAAAAGTGCCGAAAAAATAGATAGTCTAAAAGGTGATGTGCGCCAAGCTGATTGGGGAAGGCAGATAAGATCATATTTTTTATATGGCAACAGACTAGTAAAAGATCATCGCAGTAATTTAGAAAATACTGATGTCGACGCTGTTTTAGATGGTGATATTACTAGCTTTATAGAAGCTTACTTAAAGTTTTCTAAGCTTTAGTTTAGGTCAATATCAGGTCTTATATTATAAAATACCAGTTTAGAGCTGGTATTTTATGTTTAGAAAAGCAAAAGTATTTCTATATTTAAATTTAGCCCTCTTACTTATGTTACTTTTAAGAGGTCTTTTTATATATCAGGGTTTAGATAATAGAACTAGTGTTCTAGCTGGCCATTATAATAAGAAAATAAAATTTAAAGCCTATGTGTGCCAAGAGAGAGAAGTTTCCTATAAGCAACAAAGGTTAGTGCTTTGTCTAGCTGATGAAAAGATTTTAGTAACAAGACCGCTATATCCTGAATATGATTATGGAGATTATTTGGAGGTATACGGGAAATTAAAGCAACCAGAGATATTTTCTGACTTTAACTATCCTCGCTACTTAGCCTCCCAAGACATATATGCGACCATGTATTATCCTAGTATAAAAGTGCTAGAAGCGGACTTAAGTTTTAAGCAAGAAACATTCCTGGGGGTTTTAAAATTAAAAAAGAAGCTTAAGACTACACTTAACTATAATCTGCCTGAACCCGAGGCAAGTTTAGCAAACGCCCTTATATTGGGTTATAAAAAGAGTCTTTATAGCGAGGATAAGGATAGTTTTAGAAAGGCCGGCCTTAGTCACTTAATGGTAATCTCAGGTACTCACATCTCTATTTTAGCAGGACTATTTTTTTCAGCTCTAATATTTATAGGGCTAAATAGAAAGCAGGCTTTGAGGTTTTTATTTTTGTTTTTTATATTTTACCCCCTTTTAATTGGCTTTAGTGCAGCCGCGCTAAGGGCCTCTATCATGGGGGCCTTGGTTTTTTTAGCTTATTACTTTGGACGTCTAAGTAATTCTAAGACAGCCCTAGTTTTAGCGGCTAACATTATTTTATTTTACAAGCCACTCCTAGCATATACAGACATAGGCTTTCAATTATCCTTTGCCGCTTTGCTTGGTATTATCTATATCTATCCTTTGACACTAGCTATAAGAGGGAAGATAGAGAGGCGAGCTTTAGTGCAAAGTAAAATACTAGTTTATTTCTTTGAAGCTTTTAGCTTAACTTTAGCTTGTCAGATAGCTATTTTCCCTATCACAAGCTATCACTTCAAGTCCTTTGCTAGTCTTTCTTTTTTAAGCAACCCTCTTATTGCTTGGCTAGTGCCCCTTCTTATCGCTAGCTTAAGTTTGGCTCTTCTAGTCTCACTCATCTTTCCCAGCTTAGGTCTTATTTTTTTTAGCCCCGCCTACCTACTTTTGAAGTTATTTAATACTTTTGCTAAATACTTGGCGAGCTTTGAAAGTTTTTTTATAGCTCTGCCTAGCTTTGGAGCGAGTCAGCTTACTTACTACTACCTAATTTTATTTAGCAGTCTTTATTTGCTTAAAAAAAGAAGAAATAAAAAATTAAAAAAAGGAAAGAAGGGAGGTCTAAAAGAAGGGAAGAGACGAGCTTGCTAAATTTAATTTTTCCAATAAAAAAAACTGAGTCTTAAATAAACTCAGTTTTAAATATTTGATATTTATACGCTTGCGGAAAGCTCCTCTTGCGCGCGCTTTGCTTTAACACGCTTAGGCTTGTCTAGTGTTCTCATACAAGAGGTGCAGATTCTAAATTTAGCACCATCTATAGTCTTAACTTGCAAGTTTATATTTTGCCTTTTAAGAGTTTGAATTTTGGAATGAGATCGGCTGGCACCTTTCGTTGCTCCGCGTCTGCATAGGTCACATTTTTTTGCCATATGGATAATTTATTTTCTTAATTTAGTAATCACACTTTAACAGCATTTTTAAAATTAATCAAGCTATGTTATACTATGTCCTATGATACAAATATTTCAAATAATAGTTTTAGTGTTTTCTGCTGTCATCCATGAGTATATGCATGGCTTTGTTGCTTACCAGCTAGGTGATAATACGGCTAAGGATGCAGGGCGCTTAACAATTAATCCTATTCCTCATTTAGATCTTTGGGGCTCTATTTTGCTTCCTATGATGATGATCTTCTCAGGGCTTGGTTTTGTAATTGGCTATGCTAAACCAGTGCCTTATAATCCTTATAATTTACGAGACAAAAAATGGGGGGAGGCAAAGGTAGCTTTAGCTGGCCCACTCTCAAACTTAGCGGTTGCGATAGTCTTTGGTCTTATACTTCGCTTTGCTCCTTTTATCAGCCTTACTTTCTCCGGCTTGCTTAGTATTATAGTTTATATCAATTTACTGCTTATGGTCTTTAATCTACTACCCATTCCACCACTTGATGGCTCCAAGGTTTTAGCTACCTTTCTTTCAGGTAGTGCTAGAAGAAAATACTATAGTCTAAGTGCCTATGGCATGGTGATGGTTATTTTTGTAGTAGTATTTTTTGGCGGAGCAATAACTATTCCTGTTAATATTCTCTTCAATCTTATAGCTGGCTAAAGGGAAGTTTTAGTTTTTGCCTTTTACGCCTATATCATTAAAGCTCTATATAAAGAAAAAAACCTGAACTTTTTTAGTTCAGGTTTGTTTTTTTGTTTTTTTCTCTTCTCTTAGTGGTTTCTCAATTTTGGAATACGTCTTAGTGTTCCATTGATTTGAGACCTAAGATCCTCTTCTCCTTTGTAAAGGATTTGAGAGTTTGTTTTCTTGTTTTCAATATGAGCCAGCATATCTTCTAGTATAGAAATAGCAATTGATAACTCGCTGTCGTTAAAGCTACTCGCTACCATACTATCTAAAGTGTTAAGTAAGAGTCTAGCTGCTTGATTGTAGACAATCTGATACTTAATATTTGAAACTATTAAATAGTCTTCAAATTTAATCTCTTTTCCAATTAGGATAGACTTCCTCAAAAGATTTTTTTTGTCTTCTAGTTCTTTTCTTTCCTCGTCTTGCAGTTTCTTTTGAGCGGCTTGTCTTTCTTTTTCTTCTCTTTCTACTTTGGCCACTTCTTTTTTGTGAAAATAAGCAGCAAAGGCAAAAGTTACAAGAACTAAGATTATGAATCCGGCAATAACTACTGTACCGTGACCTAGGCTAGAAACAGAATCCATCATCCAGTCTATAGCTAAATGAGAATACTGAAATACCAAACTCATTAGTCCTACAATAATTGCTAGTATGCTAACTTTTAAGCATTTAAATCTAGCACTGGGACTTTCTCTTAAATCTTTTTTTTGCTGTGAAGCAAAGATAAGGATGAAAGAGGCGCTCATAAGCCAAATTGATTGAGTGCCGAAATAATAGAAAATTCCTAAAACAGGAATCATTATTATAAGCAGTCTCAGAAAGCTAGAGAATTTTAAAGTCTCCTCTCTTTTAATTTTATAGGAAAATACTTTTCCAGTTGTGCCTAGTAATACAAGTAGCCAAATTAAAATGGGAAAAACTTTAAGCTCAGGAATTCCGGCTAACAATATAAGAGCTAGCCCAGAACCAAGAATTAGGCTCTTTAAAACTGCCCATTCTTTTTTAACTTCCATTTTAATAGATGTAAAAGCTAGACCTAGGAGTGCGACTAGAATTACTAGGAAGATTAAGTCTGTAAACAGACTAAGTTGCATACTTAAGCTTTCAATAGCGTAGTAAATTGGTGCTATAAAGGCAAAACCTTTAGCAGCTGAAAACAAAAATTTTTCTTTACTCATAATGATAAATTTTTAAAGTACTTTTGATCAGATAATTTAAAGCATGGAATTGCTTTTTAGCTTTCGCTTTTTAGTGCCATCTGTAAATGCACGATGAATATATATTAGCACAAATCTAAAAATAAGTCAAGGGTTGGGAGGGTCTAAGCGGGGAGCAGTAAAATGCCAAGAAATAATAACTAGCCTATCTTGACTTATCTTTTATATTTTGTTAAATTATATGAGTATAAAAAAATACATCCTGATATTTCAGGATTGTTTTAATATTTAAAATAAATAAGAGATAAAAAGATAAATCAGTCTTTATAGCTTGTAGCTAGAAAGGCTTAAATAAAAGGGAAAACTATGCCAACTATTAATCAATTAGTAAGAAAGGGTCGTAAAAAAGTTAAGGTAGGAACTAAGTCTTTAGCGCTACACGTTACCCTTGACTCACTACATCGTAGAAGAAAAGAACATGCCAAGGGAGCTCCTTTTAAACAAGGGGTTTGTTTAAAGGTAACCACAACTACACCTAAGAAGCCTAACTCAGCGCTTAGAAAAATTGCTCGTGTAAGACTGTCCAATGGTATGGAAGTAACTGCTTATATTCCTGGCATGGGTCATAACCTTCAAGAGCACTCCATTGTATTAGTTAAAGGTGGAAAGACTAAAGATCTTCCTGGTGTTCGTTATAAGGTGGTACGTGGTGTCTATGATACCTCAGGAGTTGAGGCAAGACGTCAGGGCCGAAGTTTATATGGAACTAAGAAAACCAAGAAAGAATAAAATATAAAAAGATAATTTAATTTAAAAATAATAAAAAACTCTAGTTAATATAGCTGATAGCTAGACTAAACATACTTAATATGAGAGGAAAACCAGCTCCAAAAAGAAATATTGAAAGTGACGATAAATACAGTGATTTAAATATTGCTAAGTTTATTAATTACGTAATGGAAGACGGCAAAAAATCAGTGGCCGAAAATATTGTCTATGATGCTTTTGAGATTATCAAAGAGAAGGCAAAGCAAGACCCCCGTCACGTTTTCAATAAAGCTATAAAAAAAGTATCTCCCCTAGTAGAGGTAAGAGGAAAAAGAGTCGGTGGTGCAAACTATCAAGTCCCTTATCAAGTACGTGGAGAAAGACGTTATTTCCTAGGTTGCAACTGGATGATTACAGCTGCTCAGGAAAGACGAGGGCATTCTATGGCTGAAAAATTAGCCGCTGAGATTCTTGATGCTTCAAATGGTGAGGGAAGTGCTTACAAGAAACGTGAAGCAGTTCACCGCATGGCTGAGTCCAACAAAGCTTTTGCTCATTTTTCAAGATAAACAATAATTAATAAATAGAAATAAAAGTAATCAACTTTATGTCGAGAGAATATACTTTAGATAACATTCGCAACATTGGTATCATGGCTCACATTGATGCCGGAAAGACAACTTTCTCTGAAAGAGTTCTTTTTTATACTGGTAAAAAGCATAAAATAGGTGAAACTCACGAGGGAACTAGTGATATGGATTGGATGGACCAGGAAAAAGAAAGAGGTATTACTATTACTTCAGCCGCTACGACTTGTTTTTGGAAAAATAAGAAAGTTAATATTATCGATACCCCAGGGCACGTTGATTTTACCGTTGAGGTAGAGAGATCTCTGCGTGTGCTGGATAGTGCGATTGCAGTTTTTGATGGTCAAGCAGGAGTGGAGCCACAGTCTGAGACTGTATGGCGCCAAGCTGACAAGTATAAAGTTCCTCGTCTTTGTTTTGTAAATAAGATGGATAAAATGGGGGCAGACTTTGACATGAGTCTAGCTTCAATCCGCGAGCGCTTAAGTCAAAAAGCAGTTGCTATTCAACTTCCTATTGGCGCTGAAGATAATCTTTTAGGTGTTGTAGATTTAGTTACAAAAAAAGCCTATCAATTTAGCGGCAGTTTTGGTGTAAATATTGAAGAGATTCCAGTTCCAGAGGATATGATGGAAAAAGTAAATAAATTTCACGCTGAGTTAGTAGAACGAGCAGTTGAGTCAGATGAGGCGGCTATGGAAAAATACTTAGGCGGTGAAGAGATTAGCGTAGAAGAATTAAAAAAAGCAATTAGAAAGGGAACTATTGCTAATGAGTTTTATCCAGTTTTATGTGGAACAGCTTTACAAAATATTGGTGTTCAGTTAGCGCTTGATGCTGTAGTTGACTACTTACCATCTCCTCTTGAGGTTCCACCGCTTGAAGCTAGTGATGTTAAAGATGAGGAAAAGAAAATTTTAGTTGAAGCTGATGATGATAAACCTTTTGTGGGGTTAGCTTTTAAGATTGCCACCGATCCTTTTGTAGGAAAACTATGCTTTGTTCGTGTTTATCAGGGAGTGCTTAAGTCTGGTTCATATATTGTAAACTCAACAACTGGTAATAAAGAAAGAATAGGACGTTTAGTGCGTATGCACGCTAACCACAGAGAAGAAATTAAAGAATTATATGCTGGTGATATTGCTGCGGTTATTGGTTTGAAAAATACTACTACTGGAGACACTCTTTGTGCTGAAAATGAACCTTTATTACTAGAGTCGATTGATTTCCCAGAGCCAGTTATTAAAATTGCTGTTGAACCTAAGACAAAAGCTGACCAAGAGAAAATGGGTGTGGCCTTGTCTCGTTTAGCAGAAGAGGATCCTACTTTTAGAGTAGAAACTGATGAAGAAACTAATCAGGTTCTTATCTCAGGTATGGGAGAGTTACACTTAGAGGTTATTGTTGACCGCATGAAACGTGAGTTTGGGGTGGAGGCTAATGTCGGTGACCCACAAGTATCATATCGTGAAACTATTTCTAAGATAGCTGAAGCAGAGCACAAATATATCAAACAGTCAGGTGGTCGTGGTCAATATGGTCATTGTTCACTTCGTGTTGAGCCACTTGAGCAAGGTGGTGGATTTGAATTCGTAGATGAAATTAAAGGTGGTATTATTCCACGTGAATATATTCCTGCGATTGAAAAGGGTGTTAAGGAGGCAATTACTAGTGGTGTTATCGCTGGCTATCCGATGGTAGATGTTAAGGTAGCTCTTTTCTATGGTTCATATCATGAGGTTGACTCATCTGAAGTCGCCTTTAAGATGGCGGCTATTTTAGCCTTCAAAGAAGCTTGTCAAAAAGCAGGCGCAGTATTATTAGAACCGATTATGAAAGTTGAGGTAACTACACCAGAAGAGTACATGGGTAATATAATGGGAGACTTAAATAGTAAAAGAGGTCAAATTGGCGAGATGTCAGACCGTACTAACATTAAGTTAGTAAAAGCTAATGTACCGCTCGCACAGATGTTTGGTTACTCAACCGCCCTTCGTTCTATGAGTCAAGGAAGAGCTAACTACACCATGGAATTTTCCCACTATGCCCAAGTTCCAAAGAGTATATTAGAGGAACTACAAGAGAAGGGTGCTTAGAAATTTAATTAATTTCATATGTTATCAAAAAAACTAAAACAAGTTTTAGCCCTGGCTAAAAAAAGTGGAGATAGAGTAGTTATTTTTGACGGCAATGATGAAGATAATTCATATCTCATTTCTCCTCTTGATAAATATTTAGCCAGTGGTGAAAAAGAAAATAAAGACGACTCATCTGATAAAAATTTAGATAGAGAAAATAGCAAAAATAGAGATGGGGAGAAAGATACTAAAAAGGCTGATTTTAAAGGAGAAAATGAGAAAGAGCAAAGCTTGACAGAGGAAGATTTAACTGATAGAATAAATCAAGAAATCTCGATGTGGAAGAATCAAAATGAAGTCAATCTTTTAAAAGAAGAAGAATCAAGAAAAAAGAGTTGGCAGATTCCTCCGTCCGTCAAAAACAAGGCGCACAATATCGAGTAATTTTTTTAGTTTAAAAATATAATAAATATT
>CAZUDJ010000022.1:0-8449 GCA_964618575.1 uncultured Gammaproteobacteria bacterium
TATAAGCTAGAATTTAATATAAACTCCTTATATAAATTGTTAAATTAGTCTAAAGCTACTTTATTGATGCATGTTTCTCTCCCCAATACATTAAATAAGGTAAAAAATTCTTCATATTTAATTCATAGAATGTTCATATCTATTTTGCTATAATTAATTTGTATGAATAAAATAAAAAAAAGAAACCAAATAATTATTTATCAAACTCAAAAAGGAGCTATTGAATTAAAAGGTGATATTGAAAATGAAACAATCTGGGCTTCACAAGCTGAGATTGTTGAATTATTTAAGGTTGACCAGTCTGTAGTTTCTAGACACATTAGGAATATTTTTAAAGATAGAGAGCTTGATAAAAAAAGCAATATGCAGAAAATGCATATTGCAAATTCAGATAAGCCAGTTAATTTTTATTCTTTAGATGTTGTTTTAGCGGTTGGCTATAGAACAAACTCAAAACTAGCTATAGAATTTCGTAAATGGGCAACTAAAGTATTAAGTAGTTATATTACCGAGGGTTTTGCAATAAATAAGAAGCGGGTTATAAAAAATTATAGACATTTTCTCCAAACAGTAGATGATTTTAGGAAATTATTGCCAAAAAATGAAAATATTGATAATAAAGATATTTTAGAACTTGTTAAATTATTTGCTAGTACTTGGTTTTCTCTTGATGCTTATGATAAAGATAATTTAAATGTTAAAGGGTATACTAAGAAAAAAGTTGCTTTAAACACTAGAAATTTAATTGAGAACTTAGAAATATTAAAGCAAGAACTTATTTCCAAGAAAGAAGCTTCCGATTTATTTGCTAAAGAGAGTAAAAAAGATAACTTAGCTGCTATTATTGGCAATGTTATGCAGACTTTTGATGGCAAAGATTTATATTCAACTATAGAAGAAAAGGCCGCCAACCTTTTTTATTTAATTGTAAAAAATCATCCTTTTATTGATGGTAATAAAAGAAGTGGAGCCTATGCTTTTATTTGGTTTTTAAATAAAGCTGGAGTTTTAAATATAAATAAAATATCTCCGCCAGCTTTAACGGCTTTTACAATTTTAATAGCTAAGAGTAGTCCAAAAGAAAAAGAAAAGATGATAGGTCTTATTTTAACCATTTTAGGAAAAATAGATTAATATAAAATTGATTCATAAAGTATCTACTTTTTTTGTATATAAAAGATGTAAACTTTGCATATAAGGCGAGGTTTTTTTATAAGCCATAAATATGCTATAATAGAAATGTAATAAACTAACATTAATTATATGCGCATTAACATTAAAGCAACTAATTTAGAACTTACCGACGCTCTTTCTGATTATATTACAAGCAAAATGGAGATGTTAGATAAATACTTAGGTAAGACTGTCACAGTCACTCACTTTGATTTTGAAATTGAAAAAACTATCGGTAACCAAAATAAAGGTCAGATATTTAGAGCGGAAGCAAATTTGGCTGTTCCTGGTGGTATGCTTAGAGTAGAGAAGACTACCCGTGATATGTACAAAGCTATTGACAAGGTAAAAGATCATCTCGTGGTTGTTATTAAAAGACATAAGGAAAAAGAAGAGGATAAGCGTCGTGGTAGGTTTAGCTAAAATAAGAAAAGGCTATAAAAAAAAGTTTAAATAAAAAAAGACCCCTAAGTTCTAGTTATAAGAACTTAGGGGTTTTGATTTTATTTATAAACTGCCAAAAAAGCAATTTTTTTATTTCCCTTATTGAAGATGTTTTTATCTTCACTTATCGGTATTTCACTTAGGGAATATTTTGACTTATCTTTTCCATTTTTATGCTGGATGATAATAGGCGAACACATTTCTCCCTTTAAATTAAAACTTACCGAGCCTAAAGCAATGATATCTAGCCCAGGATCCTTATAAAGAGTCTTGTAGTGTAATAACTCAATGATGTTAGCCGGACGACAAGCACTTGCGTCCATTCTGTCTATTATAGACATCGGGTCACCATCTTTTAGGAATCGAGCTGGAAAAAGATTTAGCTCTATCCTTTCTTTTTTCTTTTTTTCAAATTCATAATTTTTTAGATCTAAAGAGAGCTCTGTATAGTTGCCTCTTTCAATTAGTTTTTCTATAGGCTCTAGGTAGTCTATCGCTCTTTTTTCTTGAATAATGCTTATAGCAAGTACTACTAGCAAGGCTATAGCAATGCGGGGGAAGTAGGAGATAAATTTTTTCATGATGCTGGTTTTTTTGGTTTAAGAAACTTTTTTGAGTAATTGTTAAAAAATTCTAATTATTTTAGAAGTTTTTAGCAATTACTCAAAGCTAAGTTATTTTTTAAGGTACTAAATTGTAAGTGAATATTGTCATAGATAACCCATATTGTCAATAGCTAGATTTTATTGCATAATAGTATTATACTGGTACTATTAGAATATACAGGAAATAGTGTATTTTCTTATTTTTGTTTATAAATATAGAAATTAAAATTATGAGTATTTTTAGTAAATTATTCCCTAGTGGCAATGAGAAGGTAATAAAGGAGATGGACCCCATTATAGAACAAATAAACAAGCTAGAGCCTGACTTTGTTGGACTCAGTGATGAAGAGTTAAAAGCTAAAACTAAAGAATTTAAAAGTAAATTAGCTAAAGGCGCTACACTTGACGATCTTTTAGTCCCTGCCTTTGCCGCTGCCAGGGAAGCAGCTAAGCGAGTGCTAGGACAAAGACATTATGATGTTCAGCTCATAGGTGGCATAGTGCTGCACCGGGGTGAAATTGCCGAAATGAAAACGGGTGAAGGAAAAACCTTAGTAGCTACTCTACCACTATACCTCAATGCTTTGGAGGGCAAGGGAGCTCATTTAATTACCGTAAATGATTATCTAGCTCGAGTAGGTGCCGGCTGGATGGCACCAGTCTATCACGCTCTAGGACTTTCTACTGGCGTGATAGTTCATGACGCTGCTTTTATATATGACCCTACTTATATCGATGAAGAGCAGTTTGATGAAAGGCTACAAAATTTTAGAAGAATTCCCAGACGTGAAGCTTATCACTGTGATATTACCTATGGCACCAACAATGAATTTGGTTTTGATTATCTGCGCGATAATATGGTCTATTCACTAGATCAAACGGTGCAAAGAACTCTCCATTACTCTATAGTCGATGAAATCGACTCTATTTTAATAGATGAAGCCAGAACTCCGCTTATCATCTCTGCTCCGGCTGAAGAGTCAGGTGATAAGTATGCTAAATTTGCTAGCTTAATTGGTCAGTTAAATGAAGAAACAGATTACAATATTGATGAAAAAATGAAAGCCTCCACTTTAACTGAAGCGGGGATAAATAAGATGGAAAAACTACTAGGTATGGGAAATATCTATGTAGAAGGTGGCGTCAAAGAAGTGCACCACTTAGAGCAAGCTCTAAAAGCCAGGGTTCTTTTTAAGCGTGATAAAGACTATGTGGTAAAAGATGGGGAGATTGTTATAGTTGATGAGTTTACCGGCCGCATGATGCCAGGAAGACGCTATAGTGAAGGCTTGCACCAAGCCATAGAAGCAAAGGAAGGAGTGAAGGTGCAAAAAGAATCACAAACAATGGCCACCATCACCTTCCAGAACCTATTTAGGATGTATAAGAAATTATCTGGTATGACCGGAACTGCGGAAACAGAGGCCGAGGAGTTTTATAAGATCTATGGTCTTGAAACTATAATTATTCCAACCAATAAACCCAATGTCAGAAAAGATTTAAATGATTTAATATATCGCACTGAGGATGATAAGTTCAATGCGGTAATAAGGGAAGTAAAGGAAAGGAATAAAAGTGGGCAACCTATTTTAATCGGTACTATCTCAATTGAAAAAAATGAGAAATTGACCGAGATGATGGCTCTTGAAGGATTGCATCCGCAAATGTTAAATGCTAAAAATCACTTAAAAGAAGCGCAAATTATTGCCCAAGCTGGTAAACGGGGCTCCATAACTTTAGCCACTAACATGGCTGGTCGTGGAGTTGATATTATCTTAGGTGGTAACCCCTCTGATGCTAAGGAGCAAGAAGAAGTCCATGCTTTAGGTGGCCTTCATGTTATCGGCACTGAGCGTCATGAGTCCAGGCGTATTGATAATCAGCTGCGTGGTCGGGCTGGTCGTCAAGGTGATCCAGGCTCATCTCAATTCTATGTTTCAACTGATGATGATTTGATGCGTGTTTTTGGCGGCGACAAGATGAAGAGTCTGATGCAAACTCTAAACGTTCCCGCTGATATGCCGATAGAAAATAAGATGATATCTAAGTCTATTGAAAGCGCTCAGAAGAAGGTAGAGGGAAATAACTTTGATATGAGAAAGCATTTAGTTGAGTATGATGATGTTATAAATAAACAAAGAGTAGCGATATACAATCGTCGTCGTGAAATTATTGAAATTTCTGAGGCTGCAAGCATTGAGGACAAAGAGAGTGAGGAAGCTATTGTTATAGAAGGAGAGCTAAACACTCACAAGTCAGAGGCAAATGAAGTCTTAGAGGAGGACAGTCCTAAACGAGCAAATAGCCTTAGTGAGATTATCTTAAGCATGCTTGATGAGGAGATAAATTCGCTAGTTTCATTTCATAGCAGTCATGAGGAATCTAAAGAATGGAACATCCAAGAAATATATGAAACCATGCGCACAGTTTTTTCTGCTTCAGAGAAGATGCAGGAGGACTTACTTGCTATCCGCGATAAGGGTGGCAGAAATGAGGAGATAAGAGAAGCTTTAATTGCTTACTTAAAGAAAGAAACTAAAGAAAGATATAAAGCTTTACAAGAATTGTTTGCTAGTGGTGGCTTAAATTTTCAAGATGTTGAAAAGGGAATACTTATTCGCTCTATAGATCAATTGTGGGTAGAGCACTTAGAGACCATAGATTATTTACGTCGTGGTATAGGACTTCGTGGCTACGGGCAAAGAGACCCCTTGGTAGAGTATAAGAAAGAATCATTTCACCTGTATAAAGAATTGCTCCAGCTTATCAATAGAAATGTAAGCTACTCCATATTTAAAGCTGCCGAAGGATTAGCCGAGGCTGCTAAACGTCAACTCGATAGTAAGTTTCTTCAAGCTTTTGGTGCTAAACCGGAAAGAGCCTTGCAGTTTAGTGGTGCGCAAAAGGTGATGCAAAAGCAAGCCGAGGCGAGAAATACAGTTGACCTAGTGTCAGAGAAGGTAAAAAATGAGGCTGGTGAAAAGGTAGGAAGAAATGAGCCTTGTCCTTGTGGCAGTGGTAAGAAATTTAAACATTGTCACGGTAAGTAGAAAATATTTTAGCTAGCATGATAAATATAAACTTAAGTTAAATGGCTATGACTCCAAGCGAAAATAAAAAGGAAAATAAAAATTCAATTTGTCTGCAAGAAGAAAAAGTAGCTGCTTTTTGGGAGACAAATAAGATATTTGAAAAGTCAGTTAGCAAAGACGCTCCCCTAGGAAGCTATTCTTTCTATGACGGACCTCCTTTTGCTACCGGCACTCCTCACTATGGCCATTTAGTAGCCAGTATTATAAAAGACGTCGTGCCTCGCTACTATACCATGTTAGGCTATAGCGTAAAGAGACGCTGGGGTTGGGATTGTCACGGATTGCCTATAGAGAATATTGTTGAAAAGGAATTAGGTATAACACAGAAAAAAGAAATAGAGGACATAGGGGTAGAGAAATTTAATGATAGTTGTCGCTCTAAAGTGATGACTTATGCCTCCCACTGGGAGAAAGTAATTAAACGAATTGGTAGATGGGTAGATATGGACAATCCTTACCGCACTATGGATCTAGATTTCATGGAGTCTATTTGGTGGACCTTTAAAACTATATTTGACAAAGGTTTAATCTATGAAGACTATCGCTCTATGCATGTTTGCCCTCGTTGTGAGACTACCTTGTCTCAATCGGAAGTAGCGGAGGGTTATCGTGATATAAAAGACTTAAGTGTCACCGCTAAGTTTAAATTAATTGGTGAAGATAATGTCTATGTTTTAGCCTGGACTACCACCCCTTGGACTCTAATTGGAAACGTTGCTCTTGCTGTGGGAAAAGAGATAGATTATGTCAAGCTCCAACATGAAGACACTTATTATATCCTCGCTAAAGCTAGGGTAGAGGAACTTTTCAAAGACAAAGAATATGAGATAGTGGAAACATATAAAGGTAGCGATCTTTTAGGCAAAGAATATCAAGCTCTTTTTGACTATTACACAAAGAGTGAGACATTGGAAAATAGAGATAGGGCTTGGAAAATATATAGCGCTGACTATGTCAGTACCGATGATGGTACCGGTGTAGTTCATATTGCTCCGGCCTTTGGTGAGGAGGATATGAAGTTAGGAAAAGAAGAAAACTTGCCCTTTATCCAACATGTTTCTCTTGATGGAAATTTTAAAACTGAAGTAAGTGACTTTCCAGGTTTAAATGTAAAACCGCAAGGAGATCATATGTCTACTGATATAGAAATTATTAAATACTTAGCCGGCAAGGGGACTTTGTTTCACAAAGCTAAATATGAACATAGCTATCCCCATTGTTGGCGTTGTGACACTCCTTTAATTAACTACGCCACCACTTCCTGGTTTGTTTCTGTTTTAAAAATTAAAGAACGCTTGCTAGAAAATGCAAAAAATATAAACTGGTTCCCAGCCCATATTAAAGAGGGAAGATTTGGTAAGTGGTTAGAGGGGGCTCGTGACTGGTCAATTTCTAGGCAAAGATTTTGGGCAAGCGCAATTCCAATTTGGAAATGCGAGTCTTGTGATAACATACATGTTGTAGGCTCAGTCGCAGAGCTCGAAACTTTAAGTGGAATAAGTCCAATTGAAGATATTCATAAAGATAAAGTAGACCCTATTAGCTTTGCCTGTGCTAGATGTAAGGGAACTATGCGCCGTATTCCTGATGTGCTTGATTGTTGGTTTGAGTCAGGGGCTATGCCTTTTGCCCAACATCACTATCCTTTTGAAAATAAGACTGAAATGGAAGAGTCTTTCCCAGCCCAATTTATTGCCGAGGGAGTAGACCAGACCAGAGCTTGGTTTTATTATCTTTCGGTAATTGCCGGAGCAGTTCTAGATAGTCATGCTTTTGAAAATGTTATTGTAAATGGCATAGTCTTAGCTGAGGATGGCAAGAAGATGTCTAAAAAACTACAAAATTACCCCGACCCCTATCTAGTACTAGAAAAATATAGTGCTGATGCACTTCGTATGTATTTACTTTCCTCACCGGTTATGGCAGCGGAGAATTTTAACTTTGTTGAAAAAGGTGTGGAAGAGGCATTGCGTAAAAATGTAATGCTACTTAACAATATCTACCGCTTCTATGAGCTCTATGCTCCTAGCAGTACAGATGATTATGAGGCACTTGCTAAAAGTAGCTCTAATGTTTTAGATAGATGGATAATGGCTAAATTTGCAATCCTAGTTTCAAAAATTGAAACTGAGATGGCGGGCTACAATCTTCCTAAGGCGGCTCGACCTATTACTGATTTTATCGATGAGCTTTCTACTTGGTATATAAGACGTAGTCGCGATAGATTTAAAGACCTAAGTACAGATGATGGCAAGCTAGCTCTAGCTACCACAAAGTTTATATTAAGAGAACTCTCTATTGTTATTGCTCCTTTTATGCCCTTTGTGTCGGAAAATCTATGGCAAGAGCTAAGTGGAAATAATTATCAAAATAGTGAAAAGAGTGTTCATCTTTTATCTTGGCCTAAGTGGAAAGAAGCTAAGGGAGATAAACAAATTTTAGATGATATGACACTTTCTCGCCAGATTGTTGAACTGGCTTTAGCTAAGCGAGATGAGGCGGGTATAAAAATTCGTCAGATGTTAGGCAAGCTTTCTGTTTCTGGGGCTAAAGAATTAAGTGAGGACTATCAAGTTTTAATTAAAGATGAGTTAAATATCTCTCTGCTTGTTTTAGAAAATCATGATGAAAGTGAGTTGAAAGTCATACTTGATACGGAAATAACTCCGGAGCTAAAACTAGAGGGAATTAAGCGTGACTTAATTAGATTTATAAACCGTCTGCGCAAGCAATCAGGCCTTACTCTAGATGACAAAGCTAAGTCATATATTTTTGGAAACGCGGAAATAGAAGAAGCGATACTTAAGTTTAATGATGATCTTTGTCAAGAAACATCTAGTACAGTTATAGAGTATTATAGTGAAAAACGAGATGACTTCGATTTCTCCGCAGAGCAAAACATAAATGGGGAGAAAGTGATAATTAGCTTGAAAAAATAAGGAATTTATAGTATAATCCCCTTAGATATTAAGATTTATTAAAATTAATACAAAAAAATATGACTATTTGGTATGTGGTCCTTGGAGTCGTAATTGTACTTGCTTTATTTGCAATTACACTTTATAACGGACTAGTTCGCTTAAAAAATAGAGTAGATGAGGCTTGGAGTGACATCGATGTCCAGCTTAAAAGACG